>DATDQL010000252.1:0-5602 GCA_035292305.1 Thermoplasmatota archaeon | reverse complement strand
GGCCGCCGCGATGGACCCCGACGCGCTCAAGGAGGACGGCCTCGAAGGTCCGTGGGTCCAGTCCTTCACCGAGATCGCGTCCGAGAACATCAGCATCCCCTTCGTCACGATCAAGGCCTTCCTCGACCTCCAGACGTACGCGCCCGACGGCGTCGAGGTCCTGAAGAAGGCCCTCGCGACGATTCCCGACACCGAGTACGAAGACGTCGAGATCGAGGTCCAGTACGTCGGCGCTCCGCGGTACCGCCTCCGCGTCAAGGCTCCCGACTACAAGACCGCCGAGGAGGAGATGCGCGCCGCAGCCGAGCGCGCGATCGCGGTCATCCGCAAGACCGGTGGAGAGGGCAGCTACGTGCGCCAAGAGGAATCCTAGGTGCTGCTGCGCTGTGGCGCGTGCGGCCGCTACTCGATGATGAAGGCCTGCCCCGCGTGCGGCGCGTCGACCGCGCGCCCCGGCCCCGCGAAGTACTCGCCGGAGGACGCCTACGGCTCGTACCGGCGCAGGCTCAAGCGACTCACGAAGACGGGAGGGAGCTGATGGAGGACGTCCGCATCATCTACAAGGAGCGCCCGCAGCTCAACGACCCCATCCTCATCGAGGGCCTGCCCGGCGTCGGCAACGTCGGCAAGCTCGCCGCAGACCACCTCATCGCGCAGCTCAAGGCGACGAAGTTCGCGGAGATCATCTCGAAGCACTTCCCTCCGCAGGTGCTCGTCCTCCCCGACGGCACGGTGCGCCTCGTGAACAACGAGCTGTACTACTGGAAGGCCAACGACCCGACCCAGCGCGACCTCCTCATCCTCATCGGCGACTATCAGGGCCTCACCGCCGACGGCCAGTACGTCCTCGTCAGCCGCCTCCTCGATCTTTGCGAGGAGTACGGCTGCAAGATGCTCTACACGCTCGGCGGTTACGGCACGGGCAAGATGCTCGAGAAGCCCCGCGTCCTCGGCGCCGCGACCGACAAGGAGCTCGTCAAGGACATGAAGAAGCACAACGTGCTCTTCCGCAAGAACGAGCCGGGCGGCGGCATCGTCGGCGCGTCCGGCCTGCTGCTCGGCATGGGCATGGTCCGCGGGATGCGCGGCGTGTGCCTCATGGGCGAGACGAGCGGGTACCTCGTCGACCCGAAGAGCGCGCAGAGCGTGCTCGAGATCCTGAGCGCGATCCTGAACGTGAAGGTGGACTTCAGCGACCTCGAGCAGCGGGCCGAGCAGATGGACAAGTTGGCTCAGCAGCTGCGGGACCTCGAGCATGCCGCGGAGAACCCGACTGAAGAGGATCTGCGGTACATCGGGTGACCGCACCGAGGCCACCGAGAGGACCGAGAGCACAGAGCCGGTCGAAGACCCACGAGACCGGCGGGGTCGTGTGCAGTCACCGGCTCTGTGCCGGGCTGTCCCCTCTGTGCACTCAGTGCAGTTCCCCGCTCGCCACCCGCACCACGCGCCCCCCGACGTCCACGCGGATGCCCTCCTCGGCGGCCTCGGCATTCAGATGCAACAGGCTCGGCCGCCCCACCTCGTGCCCTTGCTCGACGCGCACGTCCACGCGCTCGCCGCCTAGCACGCGGTGCTTCGCGAGGTACGCGGCGAGGCACCCGTTCGCGCTGCCCGTGGCCGGGTCCTCGGGGATGCCGTAGTGGTGCGCGAAGACGCGCACGCTGAGGTCGTTCCCCTTCTCGCGCGCCTCGGGCGCGAAGCAGCAGATGGACTTCGCGCCCATGCCCGCGAGGAGCTTCTCGCTGCGCGCGGGGTCGACCTTGATGCGCCGGAGCGCGTCGAGCGTCTTCACGGGGACGACGAGGTGCGCGAGGCCGGTCGACACTTCCTCGATCGGGAGCCGCGCGTCGAGGTCGGCGGCGGCAAGTCCGAGGGCCTCGTGCACGCCGGCCGCCGCGAGGGCCTTGCCGAAGGCCGGCGTGTTCTGGCGCATCCAGAGGAGGCCGAGCCGGCCGCTCTCGTAGACCGGCGTCACGGGGATGACCCCGACGCCGAGGCGCAGGTCGATGCGGGCCACGGGCTTCCGCACGACCTCCTCGAGGAGGACGGCGGCGGTGCCGAGGGTCGGGTGGCCGGCGAAGGGGATCTCGCGCGCGGGAGTGAAGATGCGCACGTCGAACGCGCCGTCGCGGACCTCGTCCGAGCGGACGAAGGTCGTCTCGCTGAAGTTCGTCTCGCGCGCGAACGCCTGCATCTCCTCGGCCGGCATCGACCCCGCGCGGCGCACGACGACGAGCGGGTTGCCCGCGTACTTGCGCTGCGCAAAGACGTCGACGATGCTGAACGGGAGGCCGGCCACGATGCGGGCAGGTCACCGGCGGCGCTTGAAGCATGCGACGCTACAACATCCCATCTAGAGATGCTCCGATTGATTGGCTGAGGCTGCGGCCTTCGCCCGCGCCCCGGCTGCTGCGTCGGACGGCCTTGGCGTAGCGCTGCTACGCCGGCGGCCGTCCTTCTTGCATCCGGGGCGCGGACTCGGCCTCGCTCTCACCCGATCAATCTCCGCATCTCTAGCAGCGCCCTTCCCGCGAGCGCCGAAGCTTCTCGGACGTCACAACAAACCTCAAGAGCGCGGCGCCGCGGTTTCCGCCACCGGCCGGGCTGCGAGTCAAGTCTCGTCTCCATGGCT
Organism: Thermoplasmatota archaeon; assembly: GCA_035292305.1. Lineage (GTDB taxonomy): Archaea > Thermoplasmatota > SW-10-69-26 > JACQPN01 > JAJPHT01 > DATDQL01. The sequence continues at coordinate 2,967 of DATDQL010000252.1, read as the reverse complement.
TCCCGCGCGATGCACGACGCATCGACGCCCGGCCGGTCCCTCTTCTCCCCTACGGGATGTACATGCGGAGGAGGTCGCCGCTGTGCGCGCCGTGGCCATGCCCGAGGCCCTCGACGCGGTCCGCGTACTCCTCGTAGGCGAGGAGCGTCATCATGCCGCCCGGCCAGATGTTGTCGTTCACGTTCGTGTGGGTGAAATGATCGTGGAAGTCCCACACGCCGGGGTTCGTGCCCTTCACGTAGACGTCGTAGCGCTCGCCGGGGGCGATCGCGACCGTGTCGGCAAGGTACGGCGACGCTAGGGGTCGCCCGTCCTTGTGCGTGACGAGGACGTGGTGCCCGTGGAGGTGCATCGCGTGCATCTCGTTGCCGACGTTGACGAGGCGGATCCGCACGACCTCGCCCGCGCCGATGAGGAGCGGCTCCGTGTACGGGAAGGACGCGCCGTTGATGAGGAACGTGTTGTAGTCGGCCGTGTACGGCGCGAGCGTCTCGGGGAACCACGACCGCGTCGGCCGCGCGGGCGAGCCGGTGACGCGCTCTTCGACCTGCTGGTTGCGCGTGGCGATGTCGCGGCTCTGACGGCGCGCCCATTCCTCGTACGTGAACGGGTCGCCGTCCTGCGGGAGGTTGCCGGGGTTCGGGTTGCCGCCCTCGAGGTGGAAGCGGTCCATCTCGTCGAGCATCAGCGTGTACTCGCGCGAGAACGGCGGGTCCGCGGCCTTGTCCTGCGGCTCGACGATGAACGCACCATACATCCCCATGTCGATGTGGTGCTGCGCGTCGTAGTGGCAGTGGTACCAGTACGTGCCCGACGGCTTCGCGATGAACTCGTACGTGAACTCGCCGCCCGCGGGGACGGGCTCCTGCGCGACGTACGGCGTGCCGTCCATCTCCCACGGCACGTGCTGCCCGTGGAAGTGGACCGTGTGCGGGAAGTTCGGCACGAGAGGCCGGAACGTGACGCGCACCGTGTCGCCTTCGGTGACGCGGAGCTCGGGGCCGGGGACGGTCGCGCTGCCCGGCTCCTCCGAGAGCGAGAAGGCCCACATCTGCATCGTCGCGTCCGGGTACGGCTCGTGGTCCATGCGGTGGAGGTAGAGCGTGAACTCGCGCACGCGGCCCGTGGGACGCACGTCGTCGTCGAGGAGCGCGAGGCGCGGGTCGCCGCTTTGCGCGTCGCGGCCCGTCAGCGACAGCCCGTCGCCGAGACAGCCCGCGAGGAGCGCCGGCGCCAACGTGAGCGCCGCGACGAGGAGGACTCCGCGCATCCGCTTCGGGATGGAGAAGGTCCCCTTAAATAGACCTCTTGCACGGCGCCTAGACGCCGGGACCTCGGCTTCTTGAGGCGCGATGGCCGCGATCACGCGAGAACGCGTTGGAAACGCGGCTTGGAACTCCGTGGCGCGACATCGCGTGATCGCGGCGGTCAGCGCTTCCCGACCAATCCGAAGAGCAGGATGTCGAGGAGCACCGCGCCGAGCCCCATGAGGAAGATCGCGTCCGACACGCCCGCGCCGCCGATGGAGTAGAACGCGGGCCCCTCCGTCCGCGCGACGAGCTCCGGGAGGCGCAGCGCGTCGAGGCCGACGAGCGCGCCGAGCGTGCCGCCGACGTAAGCCATCGGCGCGGCCTCGGTGCGCCGCGCGAAGACGATCGCCGTACCGAGCACTGTCGCGAGGAGCACGGGCCAGATGACGTTCGTGAGCACGATGCCCTCGCCGGGGACGACGAGCGACAGCCGCCAGCAGAGAGCGGCGACCGCCGCGACGACGACGAGCGCGCGGAGGAAGCGCACGCGTTTCTGCGCGAGGATGCGCGCGGAGACGACGATCGGCACGACCGCGCCCGCGACGTTGATGCCGATCACGACGCCGCCGCCGACGGGGAGCAAGGGCAGGTTCCAGTCGAGGCCGAGCGCGGCGACGACGAGGATGACCGCCGCCTCGACGATCGTGAACCCCGCCTTGCGGAAGCGGTGGACCGCGAGGCCGAAGAGCACGAGGAGAACGAGGGCGGCGAGAGCGATCGCGGACCGCGACCATTCCACGACGACTCACCCGGAGCCGCCGGGCACCCAGCGCATCGCGAAGTAGATGGCGAACCCGATGGCGCCGAGCAGCACGAGCCCGATCGCGGTGACCTTCGCGACCTTCTCGTACTCCTCGGGCGTCGGCTTGCGCGCCATCTTCAGGACGCGCCCGTATTTGCCCTTGCCGAGGTTCCCGACGCGCGACTCGATGCGCGACTGGGCGTCCCATGCGCGGTCGACGATCGTCGCACGCTCGGGGGAGACGAGGGCCATCGGGCCGCGGGTACGCGGTCGCTCTATTTGAGGGCTCGGGCTGCGGCTCGGGCTCGGGACGGGCGCGGGCCCCGTGGGCCCGGGGCGCAGGCCTCGAATACGACGCCACCTCGTCGTCGCCTTCGCCGATGCGCTCGCTTGCGGCCCGACCGAGCGCGAACCTGCGTCAGAGCCCGGACCCGTGGCCCGGCCGAGCCCGAGCCGCAGCCCCAGCCCGGACCCTTTTTATAGACGCGCTGCTGTCCCCGGTTGCCCCCCCGGGCCGCCCGCCCGGTCGATGGGAGGTCTTCGTCTGGCTGAAGAGAGGAAGTCGCTCCTTTACAAGCTGGAGCCGGTCATCAAGCGCTGGCCCGCCGTCACGAAGCCCGAGGGCCACGTCCACTTCCGGACCAAGCTGCTGTGGACGCTCACGGCGCTCGTCATCTACTTCTTCCTCGCGAACATCACGATCTACGGTCTCGGCCCGGACACGCTCGACGCGTTCTCCCAGTTCCGCGCGATCCTTGCGGGCGCGAACGGCTCGCTCGTGCACCTCGGGATCGGCCCCATCGTCACGGGGTCGATCATCATGCAGCTCTTCGCGGGCGCGAAGATCATCAACCTCGACCTCACGAAGGACGAGGACAAGTCGATCTACCAGGGGACGCAGAAGGTCCTCGTCAT
>DATDQL010000251.1:0-3478 GCA_035292305.1 Thermoplasmatota archaeon | reverse complement strand
CGTTCGCCGCCCGCCATGCGCGTGGCCCTCCTCGTCCTCGCCGTCCTCGGGCCGACGCTCCTCGGAGGCTGTACGGAGGACGAGGGCACGTCGCTCGTGCTCCCTGCGCTTCGCGTGCGCGTGACATCCGGGTTCCTGAACACGGTCGCGTTCGGCGAGATCCTCGGCTCCGCGAGCGGCAGCCGCGTGCACCCGTTCCGATTCGACTCCGTGAACGCGACCATCGTCGCCGACGTACCTGACGGGACGCGTCATCTTGTCGCGGTGACGCAGAGCGACGAGCCCCCGGAACTCCTCGCGAACGTCACGCGCGTGAGCGTGGAGCGCGCCGGTTCCGACTACCCCGGGATCGTCGAGTTCAAGCCCGAGCGAGCCGACTTCCGCATCTCGGTCGTCCAGCTCGACCAGTGCCACGCGACCGTGAACGCGAGCGGGCGCGTGCAGGGTGGGAACGGCCCGTTCACGCCGCCGCTCCTGCGCCCCGGCGACACCCTGGACTTCACGCTCGACGGGGCCGCCGAGGAGTGCCCGCAAGCCCGCTTCGAGTTCCAGGGACTCGGCATGTGGCACGTCGAGGCGCCGCGACGCTGATCACGCGGACGCCTCCTCGAGCCGCTTGAGGACGAAGTCCCGCTCAAGGCTCGCGAGGAGGTGCCCCGCGCGCGGGCCGCGCTCCTTGCCGAGGAAAGCGACGTAGATCGCGCGGAACGCGTCGCTTCCGCGAAGGCCGGCCTCCTTCGACGTCCCGTGCACGGCATCGTGGATCGCCTGACCGGTCCAGCGGGCGTCGCCGAGCGCCTGACGGAGGCTCGCGAGGAAGCGGCGCTCGTTCGGGCCGAGCCGCGCGGCCGTGGGCGGGAGCGCCACCTGGACGGAGGTGCGCGCATCCTCAGGCGCGAAGCGGTCGAGCCAGTAGCGCGCGTGCCGGACGCGCTCGCGGAGGCGGCGCTCGTCGTCAGCGTCGAGGTCATCGACGGCCTCCGACCTCCGGAGCACGGAGCGGACGCCCGCCCAATCGGGCGCGAGCTGCGCGAGGAGCACGAGGTGGCTGTAGGGGACCTGCGCGGGAAGTCTCGGGGGGACCTTGCCGTCCGGCTGGGAGAGCTCGTACACGCGGTCGATCTCCTTGAACTGCGGATCGTTGCGCGCTGCCTCGCCTCCCGTGTGGAACGCGCGCTCCCATCGATCGTAAGTCTCGACGAGGTCGAGGATCCACGTCCCGGTCTCGAAGTCGATGTGCTTTCCGGGCTCGTATCGCAGGAAGAGGAACCGAAGCACCTCGGGCGGCGTCATCGCGAGCATCTCCGTCGAGCTCACGGCGGTGCCGGTCGACGAGTGCATCGCCCCGACGCCTTTGACCTGCACGAACTCGTACACCGTGTGGAGCGGCGGCTCGATCCCGTAGACGTCGCGCGCGATGACCTGGCCGGTGTCCCAGCTGCTGCCCGCGGCCGCGTGGTCCTTGCCGAACGCCTCGAACGTCACGTCGAGGAACGACCAACGCGCGGGCCAGTCCACGCGCCACGGGAGCTTGCCGCCGCCTGGGGTGCGCACGTCCTTGCGGCCCTCGTGGCCGCAGCCGAGCTGGTGGCCGGCCTTGTCGATCGCCGAGCACGCGTACTCGATGTACGGGTACTCGTAGAGCGTCGGGACGGGGGCGTTGAGGCGCCCGCAGCGCTCGCACTGGATGTTGAACGGGATCCAGTTCTGCGGCAGCTTCCCCTCGCGCTTCGCGACCGTGAGCATGACGTCCCGGATGCGGGCGGCGCTGTCCATCGCGGTCTTCGTGGCTTCGAGGTACTGCCCCTCGCGGTACATCTCGTGGGCGCGGAGGACTCGGGGGTGGACGCCGAGCTCCGCGAGAGCAGCGAAGAACGGCTCCAGGAAATGCTCCGCGTAGCTCGCGTGCGAGCCGCACGGACACGGGATGTCGCAGAGGGGCTTCCCGACGTGCTCGGCGTACGTCGCGGCGTCGAGGAAGGGGTACACCTTCCGGAGAGGGTCGTACGAATCCGCGATGTAGACGAGCTCGCAGTCGCAGCCGAGGTCGGTCACGGCGCGGTGCACTGCGTCGGCGGTGAGCACTTCGCGCAGGTTCCCGACGTGGATCGGCCCGCTCGGCGTGATCGCCGTTGCGATCACGTGCCGGGAGCCGCGCGCGGCGAGCTCCTTCGCGAGGACGTCGGCCCAGTGCATGCCGCCGCGAAGCGAGCCTGTGGATATGAAGGGGCGGGCCGCGGCCCGCCCCCGGCCGCATGCGACGCGCCATCGGCGCGGACCCGGGTAAGGAGTCCCGCATGGGCCGGGGTCGGGGAAGGACGGGGCCGGCGTAAGGTTTCCGGGATGGGGTCTCCGACAGTCTTAAAAAGGCGGCCTGCCCTGGCCGCGCCAGATGGCGAAGAAGACCAAGGGCGCTGGCTTCCAGCAGGCGGCCGGCCTCATCCGCTACTTTGACGCGGAAGAGGAGACCGCTCTCCACATCGACCCGCGGCTCGTGATGATCTCGAGCTTCCTCATCGGGCTCGTCGTCATCCTGATGTACTGGTTCTACCCGCTCGCGTAGCCCGGTCGCCCCGCGGGCGCCCGGGTTCGACCGCTGTCCTATCATGGTCAAGGCCGCTTGGGCCCGGAGGACCTCGGATGAAGGTCCTCGACATCATGACGCGCGAGCCAATCGTCGCCGAGCTCCCGGGCACGCGCGACGACGTCCTCCGCATCCTCGTCCGCGACCGTGTCTCGGGCCTCCCTGTCGTACACAGCCGCACGCGTGAGCTCGCGGGCGTCGTCACGCGCGGCGACGTCTTCCGCCGCCCCGAGGAGACGCAGCTCGCGCTCGTGATGACACCCGACCCGATCACGGTCGAGCCCGACGACGACATGTCCGTCGCGGCCGGCCTGTTCTTCGACCGACGGATCCACACCCTTCCTGTCGTCGACGGCGTCGAGCTCGTCGGCGTGCTCACCCCGACGGATCTCCTGCGCTCGATCCCCGATGACGACACGATCGTGCATGACCTCGCGCTCCGCGCGCCGAGCCCGGTCCACGCATCGACCCCGCTGCGCGCCGCGTGGGAAGTGCTCCGGCTCCAGCACGCGAACGCCGCGCCTGTCCTCGACGACGACGCAAACCTCGCGGGCATCGTCACGGACAGCGACCTCTTCCGCCGCGGTCGGATCACCGAAGACTTCCGCGTCGACGGCCTCGGCAACGCCCGCGACGACGACACGTGGATGTGGGACCGGATCCGGTCGCTCCTCCCCGTATGGTATGCGCGATCGAAGGTCGATCTCCCGCCCGAGCCCGTGTCCGCGGTCATGACGCGCCACCCGGTCACGGTGTACCACGGCGCCTCCACCGCGGACGCCGCGCGCCGCATGCTGCGCCACCACATCCACCAGCTTCCCGTCCTCGACGCCGACGACCGCCTTGCGCGGATGATCACCGACCTCGACCTCATGACCGCAGCCGCCACAACGC
>DATDQL010000250.1:0-4481 GCA_035292305.1 Thermoplasmatota archaeon | reverse complement strand
GGTCGTCTCGACGACCGCAGCGAGCCGGTCCACGTCCGCGGCGGCGAGGTCGTGCCAGAACAGGTTGTACCTGGGGTGCAGCGGCACGCCGAGGCGCTCGGCGAGCGCGACGGCATCCCGCGCGGTCACCGGCACGCCGCGTTCGACCGGCGTCGCGCCGGCCTTCTCGGCCTCCTGTTCCCACCATTCGACGCAGTAAGAGGCCTGCGGCAGCGTCTTGTTGTTCTCCACGAACTCCCCGAAGGGGATGAGGATCTCGCCGAGGTCCACGATGCTCTTCACGGCGGGATGGACCTCCCGCGCATGCGCGACGCTGTCGACCTCGACCAGGCTGCCGTTGTGGAGGAGCGCGATCGGACCTTCGATCCCCTCGCACGGCGTGACCGCGGTCGCCTTGCCCGGGCGCTCGATCTTCATCTGCGTGCCGACCGCCAGGAAATCGTCGCACAGCACCATGGACGCGGGGTGGACGCTCGTCGTCGCGAGGCCCCCGGTGCGGCTGCGTCCGTAGCGCAGGCGCCAGCCGCCCGGTCGCGACGGATGCGATAGCACCGGCCGGCCGGCGACGAGCTCGAGCATATACTTCGGGTTGGGCTCGATGGCGGGCCGTCGGCCCGCCATCGAGCCTTGCGCCGCGCCTGCGGGCGCGGCGCTCTTGTTCACGAAATGCGAGATGAACTCCCATCCGTCGAGGCCGAGCTTCTGCACGTGCTTCTGGACCTTGGGTGCCTTGAGGATGAGGCCCTCGGCGAGCACGAGGCACGCGCCTCCGCGCAGGTGGTTGGTCTCGATGCGCGGGAGGTCGCGGTTCCCGCTGACCTCGGCGTCCTCCGTTTTCTCGCCGTCGATCATGACGGGGCAGCCGCGCGCGATGGCCTCGATCTCCTGGGGGGTCGGCGTGTACTGGAGATGCTGCGCCATCTTGTAGGCCGGGATCTCCTCCTTGAAACGGTCGACCTCGCCCGCGGTCGGGCGGTACTTCCCGATGCCGAGCTCGCGGCGTACGACGTCAGCGATGAGGACGCTCAGGGCCTGGCCCGTGCCGCCGGCCGCGCGGATGGGGCCGGCGAAGCTGACGGCGACGCAGTCCGTGCCGTCGTCGTTCTTGAGGATGCGGACGCCCGCGATCCCTTCGAGCGGCGCGACGAGGATGCCTTCCGTGAGGATCGCGAGGCCCGTGCGGATCGCAGCGTCGAGCGCTGCCTCGCGCGTGTCGTACCGCCCGAACGCACCCGCCGCGACCTCCTTCGCGACGAGGAGCGAAACCGCCTCCCGGTGCATCTCGCGGGAGAGCTCGCGGATGCGCCCCGCGACTCCCTTGGGCCCTACGAGCTCCTCGACCCGGGCCGCGAGGTCCTCCGCTCGGGGGATCTCGACGCGGGTCTCGGGGTCGAGCCCGAGCGCGCGGCATCGCTCGGCGAGGGCGTACTCGTGGAGGCAACCGCGGATGAGGGACTCGAAGTAGGCCTTCATCCGGGGCGAGGCGCCTTCGGAGTCCTTCAGGAGGACCTCCGGCGGCTCGGCGTCGTAGTCCTCGAGGGCGTCCGGGTCGACGTCCTCCGCGTCCTCGACGGAATCCGCGAAGTATCCCGTGGACCTCACGGGACCGACCTTCGCTTCCGATGGAGTCCGTGACCGTGCATCCTGTTCCTGCTAGTCACGCCCAACGCGCGGCGGGCTCAAGTCCGTTCGCCGGTCGGTTCATCCTCCTCCGTCGCTTCGCGTGGAGCGCGGGCGGAGGCGGCGCGCCTGCCTCCACCGGAAGCGATGGGGTTCGTTCCCGGGGACAGGTCCCGCTTCTCCGAATCGGAGTAGGAAAACCTGATGCACCGGGTGCCCGAGCGGGGGTCGTGGCCGTGATCGTCGTCGCACGAGCGCCGCGGTGGCGCCGCCTCCGGGCCGCGTGCCCGCTGCACTTCGAGTTCGACCTGCCCGAGCTTGAGCGGCAGGACGTGCGCCCGGGCTTCTGAGTCGAGAAGGCAGTCTCGGTACTTGGCGACGGCGCCGGGTGCGGGCAAGGCATTCGTCGAAGACCGGAAGACCGAAAGACCAGACTTCCAAGGCGTAGGTCTTCCCGTCTTCCGGTCTTCGACGAATGAGTTGCCGCGAACGACCGGCCCACGCATTGGCCGCGTCCGCCGGGGCCTGGCCGACTGCCGAGTCTGCTAGAGCTTTGTGCTCTTCGCCCCCTTCCTGCCCTCCTGCATGCGTTGGACCCTGCTCGTCCTCTTCGTCGGCGTGCCCGCCGCCGACATCGCCCTCGACGTCGCGCTCGTCAAGGCGTTCGGGCTTTTCGCGGTGTTCACGTATCTCGTCGTCGCGGCCCTGCTCGGCCTCGTCGTCCTGCGCTACGCCGGGCCGATCACGCTCGTGCGTGCGACGGCGCGCGTGCAGAAGGGGCAGACGCCGGGCCGCGAGCTCGTCGATGGGATCCTCCTGCTCGCGGGTGGACTGTACCTCCTGTTCCCGGGGCCCGTGAGCGACGCTCTCGCCGTGATGCTCGTCACGCCAGGCCTCCGCAAGCTCCCGCGGTGGTGGCTCGCCCGCGCGTTCTTCGGGAATCGATCGTCGCAGGCCACGACGACCGAGGGCGGCCCCGTCGATGTCGACGAGTACCGGGTAGAGTGAGACTCGGAAGCTGGCCAGGCCGTGGCGGCCGCGGCCGATGCGTGGCCCGGTCGTTCGCGGCAGCTCATGCGTCGAAGACCGGAAGTCGGGAAGGCACTCCCTTGGAAGTCTCGTTATCTGGCCACGCCGCCCCAGGGCCACGAAGACCACGAACCTTCACGAACATCACGAACCCCCCGGAGGATTCGTGCAGTTCGTGACGTCTCGTGGCCTTCGTGGCCCTCAAGCGGCAGGGCGAGCGCCATCCTCCCCCAGCCGGCCGCCGCAGCCCCGAGGTCGAAGCCGTCGGCCAACCACCGAGTCTGGTCTTCCGGTCTTCGACGGATGCCTTGCCCGCACCCGGGACCGTGGCCAAGGGACGGGAACAATGGGCCCCGACGCAGGCCCTCGACGCGGGTCAGGCCGCCTTCGTCCGCCGCCGCCGCACGGCCCAGACGATGCCACCCGCGCCCGCGGCGAACACGACCGTCGCGAGCACGAGAACAGGCCAGAAGTGCGCGGCCACGAACGAAGGCGTCACGCCGACCTGGACGTCGACCGTCGTTCGACGCTCCGCGTCGTCGTCGCCCGAGAGAACGACGACGACCGCGTGACGCCCGTCGGGAAGCCGCTCCGTCGTGACCGCGCCGTCTCCGGCCGTCGCGGACGTCGCCTCGAGCCCGTCCGGCAGCACGAGGCGCCACGTCGTGTCGAGGCCTTCGAGGCGCTGGAGGGAGAACGTCAGGGGCAGCGTGTAGACCGTGAGCGCCGCGCCGCGCTGTGGCGAGGTGGTGTCGAGCGGGCGGATCACGGTGGCGCGCGCGACGATGACCAGTGGAGCGCCTGACGCGCCCCTCGTCAGCGAGGCCTCGTCCCATGCGGCTTCGGCCACCGGGATCACGCCTCCGAGCGCCGCGGCCACGCGCTCGGCGAAGATGCCGCCGACGGTGTCCGCCGCCTCGTCGAGGTCCGCGCGCTCCACGAGCCGCCGCTCGAGCAGCGCGCGCACGGACGACGCCGTGAGTCCGCTCAGGCGGAGGCCGTCCGGCAGCTTCTCGACCGCCTCCGTCGGGAGCATGAACGCGTCGAGGGCGACGCGCGCGGTGACCTCGATCGTCATCGTGCCGAGCTCGCCGCCGGCGACCCCGGCGAGGGACACGTCCACGTCGCGGACGTCGACGGTGACGTCGGCTGAGCCCGCGTTCGCCGTGGGCGGCGTCGCATCGGCGGAGGCGACGCGCGCCGCGACGTGCTGCTCGACGGGCGCGGGCTCTCCGCGAGCGTCGATGGCGACCTGGAGCCCCTGGGGCACGCGCGCCGCGTCGCCGGTGTCGACGACGCGCAGACCCGGCGGCATCCGGACCTCGAACGTGTCGCGGTCGCCGGGCTCCGCGACGAACACGAGAGGGAGGTCGACCTCCGCGCCCGCGTCGAAGAGCGCATCGAGGTCCCCCCGGCGCGAGGTCCGGGAAGCCAAGCGCGGCGAGGTCCGCTTCGACGTCGCTCTCGAGGGCGAGGAACACGGGCGGCTCCGCCGGGTCGCCCTCGCTCGCGCCCTCGAGCGAGCCCATGTCCACGCTCGCCGTCGGCGACCCGACGAGGGATCCGGGGAACGCGGCCGCGAGATCGCGCCGGAACTTCGCCGCGAGCGAGTCCGTGAGGCTGCGCACGAGGTCGTCCCCGCGCCCGGTCTCGGATGCGGTGCGGTACGCCTCGCGAAGCTCGTCCGCCGTGTACTGCGTCCCGTCGATCGTGATGCGGTGGACGGCGAGCACGCCGGTCGCGTCGAACGCTGTCGGGGACGAGAACGCGAGGACGTACTCCGCGTCGATCCACCGCCCGGACGCGTCGGGCGCGGCGTGGACGGGCCCCGC
>DATDQL010000249.1:0-2496 GCA_035292305.1 Thermoplasmatota archaeon | reverse complement strand
GCGAGCCGCTCGGAGCCGAGCGCCGCGGCCGGGATGGCGAGGGCCGGGACGAAGAGGCTCAACGGCTGCGTCCACGAGTACCACGTGACCTCGAACCCGCTCGTCTCCCGCAGCGGCAGGACGAGGAGCAGCGCGCCGCCGAACACGACGGCCGCGGCGAACGCGGTCCCGCGGCTCGTGCGCCCCCGTGCGTGGTCGAGCCCGACGAGGAGGAGAAGCGCGCCCGCGAGGATCGCGACGAAGAGCATCGCGGGCGGCCACGTCCAGAAGTACACCGTGAGCGCGAGCGCCCCCAGCGCGCCCCACCCGGCGAGCCCGACGAGCGTGCGTCGCGGCGCCGCGCGCCACGCGACGAGGGTCGCCTCCGCGGCGCGGGCCCGCTCGACCGCGACCAGGACGCCGAAGACCGCGAGGGTGCTCGTCAACGTCTCTGCGACGTGGTGGTCGCCGTACGCGGCGACGGAACGCGTGAAGAAGCTGCCGGGAAGGATCGCAAGGAGGATGCTCGCGTAGACGGCGCCGGGGTTGCCGAAGAGGCGCCGCGCGACGAGGTAGACCGGGACGATGCACAGGCCGCCGAGCACGGCGGGGTAGACCGCGAGCGCGCGCTCCGCGAACTGTCGTGTCGGCTCCCCGCCCGTGAGGACGAGCACGGCGGCCGCGAGCGTCTGGTCGAACAGGGTCCCGAACTGCCCCGTGAACGTGCCGCGGGGGAAGAACGTCCACGGGTCCCACCTAAGCGCGCGCGGGAAGTTCTCGAGCGAGACGAGGAGCGCGCGGAGGTGGAAGTACGGGTCCGTGCCCATGTAGTAGACCCGGTCCTCGGTCACGTTCAGCGCGTAGCTGCCCATCCGCAGCCGGTACATCCACCAGCCGAGCGCCGCGAGGAAGGGGACCTCCCAGAAGCGCAGCAGGCGCCGGGCGAGCGGGTGGAGTGGCAACGCGGGGCCGACCGGTCCCGGCTCATTTGACCCTATCGGGGCGCGGCGGACATCCCCTTCCCGACGCGGAGCGCTCGGGGGCCGGGCACCCGGTGGACCGCAACGGTCATGACCCCTCCGTGCGACCGCGTGTCGTGGGCCGGACCCTGCGTTTTCTCGCGAAATGGACCCTGCTCACCGCCCTCGCCGCGATCGTCGGCACCTCGCTTGGCGCCGCGTACGCGACGAACCTGAAGCCCATCGACACCGCCGAGGAGTCGCGCAGCGCGGACGAGAACGGCGACGGCATCGTGTCCCCGCGCGAGCGCGACACCGTCGCGCCGCCGCAGCCCGTCCTCACGACCCCCGCGGACGGCGCGTACGTGTCCTGGCGACCCCTCCTCGCGTGGGAGCCGGTCGCCGACCCGTCCACCGTCATCTACGCGATCGCGGTCAGCCCCGACCCCGGGTTCCCCCCGGAGACGACGACGATCGTCCGCAACCTCGACGCGCCCGAATGGCGCCCCGAGCAACCGCTCTCCCCGCTCGTGAAGCAGTACTGGCGCGTGTACGCGCTCGACGCCGGCCTCAACGAAGGCCCGTGGAGCGAGGCGCGCAGCTTCACGCCGCTCTTGCCCGTCGACGGGCTCGAGGTCGTCGTGGATCTCGAGGACGCCGAGATCGGGATTGTCGTGGTCCTGTCCGGGTGAGAGCATAGCCTCGTGGCGTCCACGTGGATCGGAAGCGCTTCCTCGCCCGCATACACTATCGAAGTAACCCGCCACTACTGACCTCCTTACCCCCCCGAGCCGTTCGCGCTCCCGATGAGCCGCAGAACCGCGGTCATCCTGATGATCGCCTGTACCTCGATCCTCGCGTTCGCGCAACCCGCTGCCGCGAACACAAGAGGCTCCGTCTGCGTCGCACCGATCGGGCTCCCGGAAGACATTGGATGCGCGACGGGAGACCTCCAGTCCGTGTACAAGGGGTGTGTACCCGCCGGCCCGGAGTTCCAGGAATGCACGATCCTCTGGATCATGACGTTGGAGATCAGTGGCACCGGTGTCTGCGGCGACGCGGGCACCGGGGACACAGGCACGACAGGCAACTTCTGCGCGATCGTCGGAGCGTTCGCGCAGCAGAGGACCGATGTCCATTACGTCGTCCCGCGGCGCGGGTACTCCGGCACCAACAATGCATGGGTGTGCGCTGGCGTCCTCAATGTTGAACCCGAGTGCGACTTCTGGGAACACGCCTACTACTTCCCACCGATGGCGAGCAGCGCCCCGGAGATCCCGAGCAACTGCCTACCCGGGGAATCGTGCTTCGAGGTCGTCCCCGATTGGGTCGAGGCGAACACGCCGGACACCGGAGCCGTTATCTCCTTCGCGGTGAACACGGCGACGAGTCAGGTTCCGCGGGTGTAGGTCGACATGAGGCCGGACGTGCGAATCGTCTCGATCGGAGTCGCCTCCGGCCTCGTCCTTCTCTCCGCGCTCCCCCTCGGCCAGGCCGTGGATCCGCTCGCTGCGCCCGCCTGGGCCGGCGGGGATCGCGCGGTCTACTCAGGCTCAGG
>DATDQL010000248.1:0-7277 GCA_035292305.1 Thermoplasmatota archaeon | reverse complement strand
CGCAGGGAGCAGCTCTCGCAGCCACGACCGCGTTCTCGGTCCACGCCCTCCTCGACGCGAGGTCCGTCCTCCCTGCCGCGGAGGGGATGCTCCCCGCGCGCGCGGCCGCCGAGTCCCTCGCCGCCGCCGCGTGCGTGTCGTACGCTCGCCATGCCTTCACGGACGCGAACGAGACGGGCTGGTTCTGGCTCTCCGAGGTCGACGCGGACCGCCGGTTCGTCGCGAACGCCGCGGCGCTGCTTGCGGGCGCGTGCCGCCGCGCCCTCACCGAGGTCCCGGCGGCGTTCGGACCCGCCGATGCCGCGCTCGTCGAGAGCCGCGTCGACGCGACGGTCCTCCACGTCGTCGCGTCGGCGATCGACGGGCGGCCGTGGTGGTCGTACGATGCGCTCCGGCCCGAGGAAGCGAACGGCATATCGCAGCAGGCCCGGATCGTGCACGGTCTGGCCGCGTACCGGGGAGCCGGAGGCGCCGTCGCGCTGCCGTGGGACGACGCGACGCTCGCGGCGACGCTCCTCTCGTTCCGATCCGGCGACGTGCTCCTCGAATACGCCGCAGACGGCGTCGCGGTCCCTGAGGGGCTCGTGGACCGCCCGGCGCGCCTCTGGGGCGTCGGCATGGCCGCGGGAGCGCAGGCCTGCTGGGGGGACCGCGAAGAGGCGCAACGTCTGATCGACGGTCTGCGGGAACGGTACGGCCCGTGGCCGAACCTCACGCTCTACCCCAACGACTACTCGGACGACACGCGGTTCTACGGCCGGCACGCCGCGTACGCCCTCTGGGCCCTCGCGGTCGTCGAGTCACCCCCCGACGCGTGCCTCGGCGGTCCGGAAAGCGATATGACCCCGTGACACCTCGTTCGACCGGGGCCGTCCTCGGTGGGTCACGGAGCGCGCTTCGCACTCGTCGCCTCGGTCCTGCTCGCCGGCTGCGTCACGACGCCGCCCGCGGCGGTCGTTGCGCCCGGCTCGGAGGACTACCTCGCCCTCCTCGCGCGCTTCCCTTCGCCGAACGCGGCGGTCGGCCCGGACTCGCACGGGCCGGAGGGCGAGCAGCCGATGACGCACGGGCTCGTCCTCGGCGCGGAGGCTCTGCGCCTTCGCGCGCACCCCGCGGCCTCGTCCGAGCGGTTCGCGACGAGCGCGTGGGCCCTCGTGAACGGCTCCGACGCCGATGCGAGCGGCATCCGGGGCTGGGGTCTTCCGTTCGCGTGGGACTTCTTCGGAGACGGCGTGTTGACGCGCCCGGGCGCTGCGATGGCGGTCTACTCCGGGATCGCGATCCAGGGCCTTCTCGACGCGATCCCCATCCTTCCCGAGACCGCGGGCGCGCTGCCGGCGCGCGCGGACGCCGCGGAGGCGGTCGCGTCCACGTGCACGGGGTTCGCGCGCTCGGCGTTCACCGCGGGCAACGGGACGGGATGGTTCTGGTATTCCGAGATCCCCGAGGACGCGACCTTCGTCGCGAACGCGGCGTCGTACCTCGCAGGATCGTGCCGGCGAGCGCTCGCGGAGACGCCCGGCTCGTTCGCTCCGGCGGATGCCGCGCTCGTGGAGGACCGCGTCGACGCGACGGTGCGGCACGTCCTCGCGACCTCGCGCGACGGGCGGCCGTCGTGGTCCTACGACGCGCCTCGGCCGCACGAGCCGAACGACATCGTGCACCAGGCCTACATCGTTCACGGCCTCGAGACGTACCGCGCGTCGGGCGGCCGCGTCCCGCTCCCGTGGGACCGCGCGACCCTCACGGGAACCCTCGCGCCGTTCTGGGTCGGGGGCGACCTGCGGGAGTACTCGCCGGAGGACGGAGCGGACGTGCCGGCGACCCTCGTCGATCGACCGGCGCGGCTCTGGGGGGTCGGCATGGCCCTCGGGACGCAGGCTTGCTGGGGGAAGTCGGCCGACGCGGAGCGGCTGGTCGCGGAGCTGAAGGCTCGCTACGGACCGTGGCCGAACCTCACGCTCTACCCGCGGTCGTACGCGGAGGACGGCGCGTTCTACGGTCGGCACTCCGCGCACGTCCTCTGGGGCCTCGCGGCGCTCGAGTTCGCCCCGGGCACGTGCGCGGTCCGCAAAGGGATATGACCCCGTGAGGCCTCGTTCCCGCGAGGCCGTCCGCGGTGGACTGCGACGCACGGTTCAACACGTACTGCTTCCTGCTCGCGTTCCTCCCCATCGTCCTCGCCGCCTACTGGATCGTGCCGTCGCGGCGGTGGAAGCACCTGCTCCTCGCGGTCGCCGGCATCGTCTTCTACGGCTTCTGGGACGTGCGCTTCGCGGCCCTTCTCGTCGCTGCCGCCGTCGTCGATTTCTTCGTCGCGCAGCGGATCGCGGGCTCCGCGAGGAAGCGGCTCTGGCTCGGCGTCAGCCTCGCGTTCAACCTCGGCGTCCTCGCGGTCTTCAAGTACGCCGTGTTCGCCGTCGAGTCCGCGCGCTCGCTCTTCGACGTCTTCGGCGTGCCGGCCGAGCTTCCCTACTTCTCGATCGTGCTCCCGGTCGGCATCTCGTTCTTCACGTTCAAGACCCTGAGCTACACGATCGACGTGTACCGCGGCGAGGTCGCCGCGACGCGCGACTTCCCGAAGTACCTCGCGTTCATCTGCCTCTTCCCGGACCTCGTCGCGGGCCCGATCCTGCGCTACGCGGACATGTCGCGGCAGCTCGACGACATCCCTCGGCGCCCCGATCGCGCGATGTTCGCGCTCGGCGTGACGGCCATGTCGGTCGGTCTCTTCAAGAAGGTCGTCGTCGCGGACACGATCGCTCGCTACGTCGACCCGCTCTGGACGGCGACCGCGACGCTCACCACGCTCGAAGCGTGGGCCGCCGCGTTCGGTTACGGGTTGCAGCTCTACTTCGATTTCTCCGCGTACAGCGACATGGCGATCGGCCTCGGCGCGATGCTCGCGCTGCGGTTCCCCGTGAACTTCCGCGCTCCGTACCAGGCGCTGAACCCGTCCGACTTCTGGCGCCGCTGGCACGTGTCCCTCTCGAGCTGGCTGCGCGACTACCTCTACATCCCGCTCGGCGGGAACCGCAAGGGGGGGCGTCGCACGTACGTGAACCTCCTGCTCGTCATGTTCCTCGGCGGCCTCTGGCACGGGGCCGCGTGGACGTTCGTCGCGTGGGGCATGCTGCACGGGCTGTACCTCGTCCTCTACCGCGCGATGGGGAAGACCTGGGACGCGGCGCCGGTCCTAGTGCAGCGCGCGGTCATGCTCGCGCTCGTGATGGCGGCGTGGGTGCCGTTCCGCGCGGTGGACTTCGCGACCGCGGGCCACGTCTACGCGGCGATGGCCGGGACGAACGGGTTCGGCTCGTTCGCGGCGACGGGTTGGCTCGTCGCTGGCCTCGCCGCGGTCCTCGCGTTCGCCATCGCCGCGAAGCCGCTCGTGGACCAGCATTTCGATGCGAGACGGCGCGTGGCCGTCGCCGCGGCGACGCTGCTCGTCGTCTCCATCGTCATGCTCGACTTCGGCGACAGCCCGTTCCTGTACTACCAGTTCTGAGGTCGACATGGACGCCGAACCGCCGATCTTCCGGACGAGGACGCCTCCCCGGAACGTCTGGTTCGCCATCGCCGCCGTCGCGATCCTCGTCGAGATCGGGACCCTCGTCGCCCTGAACGTGACCGTGAACCCGCGCTCGGAGTTCCCGACGCAGCGGCTCGAGCCGCTCATCGGAGACCCGAGCGTCGTGAAGCTGAACTTCTACAACGCGATCGATCCGCCCCCGCGGACGCTCGTGCTCGGCTCTTCGCGCGTCATGAACCTCCCGCCGCCGGAGATCGAGCGGTACGCCCCGGCGCCCGCGTTCAACTTCGGGGTGAGCGCCTCCGGGCTGCAGGACGCACGCGTCATCTACGAGCACGCCGTGCGCGACGGAAAGACTCCTGAGGCCGTCCTCGTCGGCGTCGACGTGAACAGCCTCGGCCCCGACGCGCAGTTCGGCCTCGCCACGTCCCCGGCGCTCGAGCGCATGACCGGGAAGGCTCCGCCGGTCTCGTCCTACGCGGCCGCGGCCGTCGGCTCGCTCGACGCGCTCTACGTCCGGGACACGTTCACGGTGCTCTGGTACAACCTCGCCGGTTACCCGCCCCGCGCGATCTGGTTCGAGCCGGACGGCCTGCGCCACGTGTCCGAGCGCGAGGACTTCCTCGCGAGCCCGGACTTCACGGTCGAGAAGGCGGTCGCGCGGAACGGCCAGGCCGTCCGCGACATCGTCGCGAAGGCGGACCGGCTCGACCCCGAGGAGCTCGACCATCTGCGCGCCCTCGTCGTCGCGGCGCGCGCGAACGGCACGCGCGTCACCCTGTTCGTCACGCCGTTCCATCCGCTCATGCTCGAGCGGCTCTCGGACACGGCGTTCATGACCGTCCGCGCGGAGGCGGTCGAGGCCCTTCACGGGCTTTGCGCCCCCGGCGTCTCCGTGTTCGACCTCACGGACATCGAGAGCTTCTCGGGCGACTACGACGACTTCTACGACGCGTGGCATTACGGCCCCGAGAACGCGCGGCGCATCCTCGCGCGGGTCTACGCCGGGGACGCCGGCCTGTGCGACGGTTGAAGACCGCGGCCCCCGGCCCGCGCCCACCCCGCGCCCGAGCCCCTCCGCGCCCGAGCCCCGGCCCGAGCCCGACCGGGCCCGTCCCTCGCCCGAGCCCCGGCCCGAGCCCTTCATCAGGGACCTCGCGGATGCCGCGCCGATGCAAGGGTCCGGACCTCGGGAGGGCACGCGGACCATGCTCATCCTCGGCACCCGGCCGGAGATCATCAAGCTCAGCCCCGTCATCCGCGAGTACCGCGCGCGGGGGCTCCCTTGGTCCGTGGTCCACACGGGACAGCACTATTCCTACGAGATGGACCGCGTCTTCTTCGACGAGCTCGGCCTGCCCGACCCCGAGCACAACCTCGAGATCGGTTCCGGGACGCACGGCGTGCAGACCGGCCGGATGCTCCCCGCGATCGAAGCCGTCCTGATGAAGGAGCGGCCGCGGTGGGTCCTCGTGCAGGGCGACACGAACACGGTGCTCGCGGGGGCGCTCGCGGCCGCGAAGCTCGGCATCCGCGTCGGGCACGTCGAGGCGGGGTTGCGCAGCTACGACCGCAGCATGCCGGAGGAGCTGAACCGCGTCGTCGCGGACCACGTGGCGGACCTCCTCTTCGCCCCGACGCGCCTCAGCGCCGAAATCCTCGCGAAGGAGGGCATCCCGGCCGCGCGCGTGCTCGTGACGGGCAACACGGTCGTCGACGCCGTCCTCGCGAACGCGAAGCTCGCGCGCGACCCGCTCGGCCCGATGGGCCTCACCCGCGGTGGCTTCCTCCTCCTCACGGCGCACCGCCAGGAGAACGTGGACGACGCCGCGCGGTTCCGCTCGCTCGTCGCGGGCGCGGCCGCCGCGGGGCGCGACCTCGGGCTGCCCGTCGTGTACCCGGCGCACCCCCGCGCGAGGAAGATGCTCGAGGGCTTCAAGCTCGAGACTGAGGGCATCCGCGTCGTCGACCCGCTCGGCTACCTCGAGTTCCTCGCGCTCGAAGCGGCCGCCCGTCTCGTGCTCACGGACAGCGGCGGCGTCCAGGAGGAATGCTGCATATTGAAGGTGCCCTGCGTCACTCTGCGCGACAATACGGAGAGGCCCGAGACCGTGCACGTCGGCGCGAACCAGCTCGCAGGGGTCGACAGCGACCGCATCCGGAAGGCCGCGCGCGACATGAGCAGCCGCCCGCGGACGTGGGAGAACCCGTTCGGCGACGGCCGCGCGGGCGCACGGATCGTCGACGCGGTGGAGGCGGCGGCATGACCTCGATCTGCGTGCTCGGCCTCGGCTACATCGGGCTGCCTACGGCGGCGATGTTCGCGACGCACGGCTACCGCGTGCACGGGTACGACGTGAACGCGGACATCGTCTCGCGCCTCTCGAAGGGCGAGACGCACATCGAGGAGCCGGGCCTCAAGGCGTTCGTGCGCGACGCCGTGCACTCGGGGAAGCTCGTGCCGAGCGACCGCGTCGTCGCGAGCGACGTGTACATCCTGTGCGTCCCGAGCCCCGTGGACCACGCGACGCACGAGGCGGACCTCAGCTACGTCGTGCAGGCGGCCGAGGGCATCGTCCCGCACCTGAAGAAGGGAGACCTCGTCATCCTCGAGACGACCGTCCCCGCGCGCACGACCGAGGACGTCCTCATCCCGGTCCTCGCGAAGTCCGGCCTCGATCCGCGCCGCGACCTCAAGGTCGTGCACTGCCCTGAGACGGTCCTCCCGGGGAACATGATCTACGAGCTCGCGCACAACCACCGCGTCATCGGCGGCGTGACCGAGGAGGCCACGCGCGCCGCGCGCGACCTCTACGCGTGCTTCGTCAAGGCCGAGTTCATCGAGACGGACGCGACGACCGCGGAGTTCGTCAAGCTCGCCGAGAACGCGTACCGCGACGTGAACATCGCGCTCGCGAACGAGCTCGCCCTCGTGTGCCGCAAGCTCGGGATCGATTCGCGGGAAGCGTTGCGCATCGCCCGCAAGCACCCGCGCGTGCACCTGCACGAGCCGGGACCGGGCGTCGGCGGCCACTGCATCCCCGTCGACCCGTGGTTCATCATCCAGCAGCTCCCGACCTCGAAGGTCCTTCGCGCGGCGCGCGACGTCAACGACGCCATGCCCGCGCACGTCGTCTCGCTCGTCGAGGAGGCGGTCCACGGCCTGCCGTCGCCGACCATCGCCGTCCTCGGCCTCGCGTACAAGGGCAACATCGACGACGCGCGCGAGAGCCCCGCGATCGCGGTCGTCGAGCTCCTGAAGAAGCGGTGGCCGGACGCCGTCCTCCGCCTCCACGACCCGTACGTCCGGAAGGCCGGGTTCCCGACCGTCGACCTCGACACCGCCCTCCACCAAGCCGACTGCGTCCTCGTCCTCACGGACCACGCCGCGTACCGCGGGCTCGACCCCCGGCGGGTGAAGGACGCGGTCCGGAGGCGCGTCGTCGTCGACACGCGCGCGATGCTCGAGCCGCGGCAGTGGATCAACAGCGGCTTCTGGGTCCTGCGGGTGTGAGCGCGGCGTCCCTCGCGACCAGAGCCTCCGTTCCTCCCGTCCTCCGTTCCTCCGTGTGGACCTGGCGGGGGGCGACTGAGGCGTGGCTCCTCGGCGAGGACCGAAGTAGGGCCGCGAGCCACGACCGAACGCTTCATGAGCCGGACGGCCGCTGCCCGGCGAGATGGCCGACGAGTACACGGGCTTCTCCATGGCGGACGCCGTCGGCGTGCTCGTGCGGCGCCGCGCGGT
>DATDQL010000247.1:0-5568 GCA_035292305.1 Thermoplasmatota archaeon | reverse complement strand
TCGCGCCGTCCGACGACGGCTGGGAGCCGGACCCGGTGGAGGACGTCGACCCCGAGTTCGACGACGATCTCGACGACTCGGAGGACGACCCCGCGTTCGCCTACGTGCTCGCGTTCCGCATCACCGACCAGGAAGGGGACGACGTCAACGCGTACCCCTGCCACGGTGAGGAGCAGGACGGAGAGACGATCGAGGCGGACGACGACGAAGGCGTCGACGACAACGACGACGATGTCGTGTTCGTGCCCGAGGACGGCGACGACCGCGAGTGCGCCAACTTCGACGGCGTCGACGACCTCTGGGTCGAGGGCAGCTTCCTCTACGAGATCCGCGACGAGTGGATCGTCGAGACGGATCTCGCCGGCGGCATCGACCCCGAAGTGCCCGACTCGCTCGAGACCTGTCTCGACCTCGCGGACCGGACGGTCTCCGACCTCGACCTCGGTGGCGAGACGGAGTTCTTCGACCCCGAGGACGATGTCGATCCGCTCGAGGGCGACGAGGCGGCGGTACCGGTGTACTGCGTCTACAACGTCGTGCCCGCGGGCCCCGCCCCGATCATGGTCCACGCCATGATCGACGGCCAGGACTTCGTCCAGACCTGGGACGTCATGACGGGCGGATTCGCGCGCGTCACCCAGGTCACGGCGACGGCCGAGGCCGACGGCACGATCAAGGCCACGCTGACCGACATGGACGGCCAGGCGATCTCCGCGGACTGGCAGCTCTTCGACAGGGGCTCCTTCCCGGCCGAAGGCGGCGATCCGCTGACGG
Organism: Thermoplasmatota archaeon; assembly: GCA_035292305.1. Lineage (GTDB taxonomy): Archaea > Thermoplasmatota > SW-10-69-26 > JACQPN01 > JAJPHT01 > DATDQL01. Next base: position 4,794 of record DATDQL010000247.1, on the reverse strand, counting down.
ACGAGGACGGGGACTTCCTCACGGGCTCCGGCTCGACGGCGACGTTCGACCTCAGCGAGGACGACGAGATCGAGGCCGGCGAGTACGCGCTCTACGCTGCGTGGGATGCGGGCGACAACACGCTCGACTACGCCTACGCGCGCGTGAACCTCGAGCCCGCCGCGGACCTGGACACGGATGCCGATCCGAAGCGCGTGACGGCCGGTGTGCCGACCGACTTCGTCGTGATGGTCGAGGGCGGCGAGGACGCCTACGAGGCGTTCTTCCTGACGCACTACGACTTCATGCAGGTCGAGCGGCAGGGCGTCGCCTACGTCGAGGACGACGAGTACCACCCCGGCGACTTCGACGTCGACGAGGAGGACCGGTTCGACTTCGACTTCGGCGGTAGCGAATCCGACCAGGAGGAGCTGACGCTCAAGGCCGAAGGTCCGTACCACGTGTACATCCGCAACTCCGACGAGACCCACGACAACAACGGCAGCATGCCGGTGGTCGAGGTCGTGCCGCCCAAGCTCGTCTTCAACCCCGCGCGCGTTCCGTTCGCCCTCGAGGCGGACGCGGACGTCGGCGTGACGGTCGAGGACGCGGACGGCCACGACATCAACGGCACGCTCCGCGTGGTCTTCGACGTGGACAGCGACTACTACACGTCGAACGACTACGGCTTCGCCGAGCTCTCCGGGTCCGACGTCGACAACGACCCCGGCGACGACGACGAAGAGTGGGGCTGCTGGGAGGATGACGACGACGCGGAGGACGCCGACGGCGACGACTACGCGTACACGTACCTCGAGTACCTCGACGACGACGACCTCGCGACGGAGATGGACGTCGGGTGCGCGGGCCTCACGGAGATCAACGTGGACGACGGCGAGGCCGAGCTCCGCGTGACCGGCGAGGACACGGGTCCGATCAACTGGACCTTCCAGCACGAGGACGAGGACGACGTGTGGGTCAACGCCACCGGCGCCCTCGAGATCGTGCCGCCCGGCATCACCGTGCAGCCTGACCGGCTCATCGCCGGCCAGGGCGCGGACGTCGTGGTGACCATCAGCGACCTCGGCGGCACCCCCGTCGCGGACATGCTGGTGTCCCTCTGCGGCGCTCCGATCGCGACGGTGACGACCTGTACGGGCGTCTCCGCCACGGGTGCGGACGGCAAGGCGATCCTGTCGGTCAGCCCGACCGGCACGGGCCGCCTCGAGGTCTGGATCCACGAGCCGGTCGCCGAGGAAGAGGAAGGCGACTGCCAGCTCGAGGAAGCGGACTTCGCGAACATCGACCCGACCACCGGTCTGTTCCTCACGGCTGAGGACGCGGACGAAGTGGACGCGGACTGCGATGCGGACGACGACCTCGAGTTCGACGACACGGACGTGTTCGTCCAGGTCGTCGCGACGCAGTCGCTGCTCCGTGTGACCGTGCCCGACACGGTCAGCGTCGGCGCGGCGACCAACATCGGCGTGACCGTCAACAATGCGCCGAAGAGCGGCGCGACGGTGACGGTGACGGGCCCGACGGGCGCCCAGGTGTTCAGCGGCGCGACGAACGCGGCCGGCCAGGCCTCCTTCACGCCAGCGGCGGAAGGGACCTACAACGTCCGCGCGACCGCCGCCGGGCTCCAGGACGGCACGGCGAGCTTCCGAGCGATCACCGGGCCGGTCGACACGGTGTCGACCTTCACGGTGACCGAGTTCGCGATCTCGCCGACCAGCGTCACCGTCGGCGACACGGTCGAAGCGAAGGCCACGATCACGAACACCGGATCCGAGCGCGGCACGGCGAACGTCGTGCTGCTCGTGAACGGCGCCCAGCGCGCAACGCAGGGCGTCACCCTCGGACCCGGCGAGTCGCAGAGCGTGGCGTTCGACTTCACGCCGAGCATCGCGGGCACCGCCAAGCTGGTCGTCAAGGCCGGCACGGCGGCGAGCCAGGAGCAGACGCTCACGGTGAAGGCGAAGGAAGGCGGAACGGTCGGACCGACGCCCGAGACGCCGAAGCCGGGCGTGCCTGGCTTCGAGGCTATCCTCGCGATCGCGGCCCTCGGGGCGGCGGTCGTGGCCCTGCGCCGCAAGAAGTGAGCCAGTAAAGCGCCAGAATGGAGGGCGGGCCCGAACGGCTCGCCCTCCCTTCCTCCATTTTCTCATGCTCGCGCTCCCTAGCGGCAGCGCTCGCAAGGCACGACGCGGACGAAGCGCACGAAGCCGGTCGGCCGTGCCCTGGACGCCCTAGAGATGCGCAGATTGATTGGGGAACTGCGAGGCCGAGATCCGCGCCCCGGATGCAAGGAGGACGGCCGCCGGCGTAGCAGCGCTACGCCAAGGCCGTCCGACGCAGCAGCGGGGGCGCGGGCGAAGGCCGCAGCGTTCCCCAATCACTCGGAGCATCTCTAGAAGGACCCGTGGGGACGACGGGGCGATGGCGCGCTGGCGTGAGGTCGTCCACCGTGCGAGTCGCAGGGACACGCCTTTCGGCGATCTCAGCGGGCGACCGGCTTGGTGCCCTTTGTTCCCTTCGTGCCTTCCGCGACGCGGTCCGCCTCGCGCAGCTCCTTCACCTTCTCGCCGACCTGGCGGACGAGCACGGTCTTGGTGCCGCGCGCGTCGACAAGCACGCGCCCGCCGTGTTCCCGCGAGCGGCCGGGGTGCGTCACGTCGCGCTCGAGAACGACGCGCATGCGCAGCGCCTGGGCCGCGCGCGCGACCTCGTCGGCGCGCACGTCGGGCACGGCGATGTCGCGCGCGACGCGGCGCCACGGCCGCGACGCTTTTGCGTCAAAATAGACGGGCCAGAGGACGAACTTGCCGTCGTCCCTGGCGACCAAGGAAAAATCACCGCCCGTGCGACTTCGTGACCGCGCGGTCACTCCGTCGCACGTTCCATGACACTGCGTGTCTGCGGACACTCCGTGTCATGTGGGCCTACTCGACGAGGACGCCGTTCACGGTCCCGTCTTGCCCGGGGCGGGACGTGACGCGCGCGTTGCCGGCGCTCGTCTTGACGACGGCGCCCTTCGTCACGATGTTGCGGCGGATGTAGTTCGGGTTCGCGGGGTTGCCGGTGACCGTCAGGATGTCCGCCTTCGTTGTCTTCCCGCTCTTCGGGTCGGTGACGTTGATCGTCTTGGCCACGAGGACGCGCGTGCGCTTGTGACCGCCGCGCGTGCGGACGGTCTTGCGCTTGTGCTCGCCGATGGACGTGAGGTGCGGCTCGGCCCCGATCTCGCTCTTGCGCTTCTTCGCGGCGAGGTGGAGGCGACCGCCGGTCGGTTTTCGCTGGGACTTTCCCTGCCAGATGGCCATGGACGTCACTCCCTGCAGCGAAAGGACCCGCTGAGGTGAGGGCGGGCCATTCCCGTCCTCGTATTTGAGGGTTGGGAACGCTCAAGGGGGCGCGCTTCCTCTCCGACATGTGCTTCGTTTCTGAGGGTCTGCGTGACATTGAGCGGCACGGCTCTAAGGAACGTACATATACTCGGAGGGGGACATGGGTCCTGAAGTCGGGGCTCGCGCGGGTGCGCGGGGCCAGGCTTCGTGGGGCGGGGTCTCTTCCCCGGTGGGACGCGGAGGTGCTCGATGCCAGGCGACGGTCCGGCATCGCGGCGCTTCAAGCAGGTGCTTGAGGCAGCGCCGACGCCCTCGCTGGCGGAATGGCCCCCAAAAGGAAGGTACAGGGCATGGGCGCCGCGAAGACGATGGTTCAGCGTCGGGACACGGACCTCGAGATCATCACGGTCGAGGACCTGAGCCAGGCTATCCAAGACCGGATCGGGCTCGCCACGGAGGAGGCCGATCGTGACGCCGAGTTCGTCATGGACATCTTCGGCTTCAACGACCGGATCATCGACAACGTCCTCGAACCGGAGGACCGTCAGCTCTTCTACATCCTTGAGGAGGAAGGCCTGCTGACGACCGAGCGCGAAGAGACGACGCTCTACGATGGGCGCGAGTGGCGGACGCACTACTGGCTCTTCCGCAAGGAGAAGGTGTTCTCCTCCGCCGCGGAGCACCGGAAGAAGCAGGCCGAGCGTTCCGAGGAGTCCGACATCTACGCGGACCTCCCCGAGGACGTCTGGGCGACGCGGGCGTCGCGCTGAAGCGCGACGCACGCCAAGCTTGCCAAGAACGCCAAGGCGGTCTGATCCCGGGGCGCTGGGCCGCGCCGCCTTGTGTTTCCGAGCCCCGCAACGGGCGTCCATCTTGGCGTGGGTGGCTACCTCGGCGCGCCAGGTTTCTTTTAGTAACATTCTTAGGCCCCGGGAGGGCTGCCTTGCGCAGCAGGGGATGGGACCCCTTTGCCGACGGGCTGCTGCGTGCCCTGGGCGGCAAGCGTCGCTATGGGCCTGCTTGACGGGCATCCGGGCGTCGCTCGCAGCCTCGTGCTTGTCGCGGCGATCGCGGCCTCGGCCTTCATCCTGCTCTACAGGCCGCGACGGCCTCCGGAGGCGGACATCATGCACGAACCGAAGACGAAGAACGGCCACGACCAGGCGGACCCCTTCCACGGCCGCGCCGTGCTCCGCGAGGTCTCCATCGACGTGCCGACGCGGTACGCCGACGAGATCGCCGAGGCCTGCCGCGTGGCGGGCTGGCGCGTGCGCGACTCCGGCCTGACCGTCTCCACCGACGACGACGAGCACGCGCTCACGACGCTCCTCGTGGACATCCCGCTCGGCCCGCGCTCCACGAACGGCCAGACGAACGCCGCCGCGATCGCCGCGGCACCGGTCGACGCGCGTATCCCGTACCTCTTCCACGCCATCTACTCGAACCGCGACCTCTTCCTCGGCGA
>DATDQL010000246.1:0-4634 GCA_035292305.1 Thermoplasmatota archaeon | reverse complement strand
CCACCGACGCGGCCGCGATCCTCGCCGAGGCCGCGGGCGACGCGCTGCCGGGGCTTGTCGGCCTCGCGACGAGCGCGACGACGATCGGGACGACATTGCGGATGAGCGACGGGGCGGCAGACACTTTCACGACGCAGTTCCTCGTCTCCGTCGACCAAGGCGGTGACGACACCTACATCGGATCCGCCTCCGCAGGCGCGGGCGGACCGTTCCCGGTGATGCTCCTCCTAGAGCTCGCCGGCAATGACAACTACCTCGCGAGTTCGCCGACGGGCGGCGTCGTCATCGCACAGGGAGCGGGCTCCGGCCTCGGCGCGGGCGTCCTCGTCGACGCGCTCGGCGACGACGACTACACCGCGACGTCGACCGCGAACCCCACGTGCTCGCCGGCCGTCACAGGGGCGACCGCGACCGTCGTCGCGCAGGGGGCGGGCCACAACATCGGTGCCGGCGCGCTCGTCGACCTCGACGGCCTCGACACTTGGAGCGCTCTCGCCACCTCGTGCGGCGGCCACGCGATCACGGTCGCGCAGGGCGGCGGATACAGCATCGGCGTCGGCGCGCTCGCCGCCGGCGACGTCCCCTCCACGAACCTCGCGTGGGACAACGAGGCGTACCGCGCCGAGGCACGCTCGACGCTCCTCATGACCAGCCCGACACAAGGCGTCATCGGCACCGCGATCACCGTCGCGCATGGAGGCGGCGCCGCTGTCGGCGCGGGCGCCTTCGCAGAGGTCGGAGGGAACGACCGGCTCGACGCCATCGCGACCGGCGGCAACGCGCTCACCGTCGCGCAAGGCGCGGGAAACGTCGGCGTCGGGATCCTCGCCGACGCGAACGGCGACGACGTCCGCGCCGCGTCTGCGACCGGGAGCCTCACGCCGTCCTCGATCCTTGGACCGGCGGCGTATTCAAGCGTTGAGACGTTCGCATCGGCGACGAACGGGCTCACGGACGTCACCGCCCACGGCGCCGCCGTCACGGGCCTCGGCGCTCTCCTCGACGCCGCCGGCAACGACAAGGAGACCGCCACCTCGAGCTCGACGACGAAGGCGACCGCGTCGTCCATCACGACGTACTCGCCAGGGACAACGAAGGCCACCGCGATCGCCTCGAGCCAGGGCGCGCGGACGACCGCCCAGGGCGTCGCCCTCACGGGCGTCGCCGCGCACGTCGACCTCGCCGGCAGCGACTCCTACGCCGCGACGGCATACGCCGAGACGCGTGCGACCGCGACCGCCTCGGGCGGCGCGAGCAATACGGCGGCCGCGAGCGCCACGTGCGGCGCCGCCAGCGTCGCCGCGCAGGGCGTCGGCGCGACCGGCGCGGGCGCGCACGCCGACGGCCTCGGCGCGGACTCGTACACGACAACGGTCACGTGGCTGTGCACCGCGACGAAGAACGGCGCTGCAGGCACCCTCGTTCCTGGCGCGGGCCCGAGCGTGCAGCAGGACGGCAAGGGTACCACGGGGGCGGGGGCGTTCGCCGACCTCGACGGCGCCGACACCAAGACCACGAGCGGCCCGACCTCGTGGACGAACGGCGCTTGCTGGACGAACAGTCCGCCGAGCAACGACCTCAACCTCGGCATCGGTGCCAACTGGAACAGCCCGACCAGCGTCCCCACGAGTTGCCTGCCGCCGCCCAACTGAGCACGCAGGCTCAAGCCCTCCACGCCGTTCCCGGGCCGTGCGCACGACGGCCCGGGTGGGGCAGGGCGACCTCGTCTGCCTCGCCGACGCAGCCGGCGATCGGCATCTCGTCCGCGCCGAGCCCGGCGCCGCGAAGATCCCAGGGTTCGGCGTCCTCGACCTCGGCGTGCTCGTCGATCTGGAGTGGGGGACGCCCATCGCGTTCGGCTCGCGCGCGTACCACGTGCTCCCGCCGACGGTCGACGACCGCGTCGCGACGATCGAACGCAAGGCGCAGATCGTCATCCCGAAGGACGCCGCGCGCATCGTGTGGCACCTCGGCCTCGGCGACGGCGCGCGCGTCCTCGAAGCGGGGGCCGGCAGCGGCGCGCTCACGCTCGCCCTCGCGCACGCGGTCGGGCCTGCCGGGCGCGTGACCACGGTCGAGATCCGCGAGGACTTCCTCCGCGTCGCGGAGGCGAACGTCCGCCGCGCCGGGCACACGAACGTGACCTTCGTCCTCGGCGACGTGACCACCGCGGTCCCGCCCGGCCCTTACGACGCGTGCTCCCTCGACCTCGCGACGCCGGAACTCGCCATCCCGATCGTGACCCCGGCCCTCGCGGGCGGCGCGCCCATCGCGGTGTACACGCCGCTCGTCACGCAGGCCGAGGCCGCGCGCAAGGCGCTCGCGGAGAACGGCTACCGGTGGGCCCGGACGATCGAGGTCCTCGAACGCGAACTCGTCGTCGCGGAGCGCGGGAGCCGCCCGAGCCACGACGCGCTCGGGCACACGGCGTACCTGACGTTCGCGCGGCGCGTGCTCGGCTGAACTATCCTTCGATCAGCTTCACGATCGCCGCCGCCGGCTCTCCGCCGGCGTCGCGCAGCGCGGCGGTCGCCGCCTTCTCGTCGACACCGGCCTGCTCCATGACGAGCTTCACGTCGGCCTCGGTGAAGAGCGGCGCGTCCGCGGGCGGGACCGAGGCGGGCGCGGGGGTCTTCGAGGACGGCGTGGACGGCGCGCCCGCGCTCTTCGGGCGCTCGGTCGCCGTGCCGTTCACCTGCCACGTGCGCTCCCCCTGCTGGATCATGACGCTCACCTCGGCAGGGCGGATGACGATGTCCTTCGTGCGCGTGCGGATCACGACCTCGTCGACGCCCTCGATCTCCTCCGTCGAGATCCCGAGCTGCTTCATCGCGCGCGCCATCGCACGCGGGTCCATGCCGGCCGGGCCGCCGCGCCCTTGACGGAATCCTCCACGCATCGCAGGCCGCATCGGAGTGCGACGGAAGAAGCCTGCGGACGAGCGCTAGCGCTGGCGCTCGGGCGAGGGAGGGGCGAGGGCAAGGGCGAGGGAGGGCCGGGGCCAGCGCGACGTGCGTGGCGACGGCGAGCGTCCGGAAGCCTCTCCGGAGAGACCCAAGGTCGCGACTCGAACCGCTCCTCTTCCCCGATCCGCCAGGCCCTTGCCCCCACGCTCCCTCGCGCCAGCGTCAGCGCCATCGCCAGCGCTCGCGCTTATGCTGCGGGAGCCCGCTTCGGCCCGCGATGGTCCTCTCCGCCCGCGACGTCGCGGTCCTCGACGCGAACGCGGAAGCGCTCGGCGTGCCGGTCGAGACGCTCATGGAGAACGCGGGCCGTGCCGTCGCGGACCGCGTCCAGGCCTCCACGGCGCCGGGCGACGTCACGCTGCTCGTCGGTCCGGGAAACAACGGCGGCGACGGCCTCGTCGCGGCGCGTCTCCTCGCCGATCGAGGGTTCCGCGTGCGCGTGGTGACGCCCGTCACGTCGTGGCGCGCGCCGCTCGTCGCGGGCCAGGCGTCGCAGCTTCCGGCCTCCGTCGAGGTCGTCCGCGTGCGCGACGAAGCATCCGTGCGCGGCGCGCTGACGACGCGCGGACCGGTCGTGGACGCGCTGTTCGGCGTGGGTTTCCACGGCCCGATGAGGCCGCCCTACGACGCGATCGTCGCGCAGGTGAACGCGTCGCGTGCGCGCGTCGTGTCCGTCGACGTCCCGTCCGGCCTCGGCACCCCCCAGGCGATCAACGCGGCGGAAACGGTCACGTTCCACGACGTGAAGGAAGGCATGACGCCCGAGAACTCCGGTCGCATCACCGTCGCGGACATCGGGATCCCCGCGCGCGCAGCGACGCACACGGGTCCGGGCGAGGCGCTGCTCTACCCGGCGACGCCCTCGTCGCAGCACAAGGGACAGGGCGGCGTCGTCCTCGTCCTCGGCGGAGGCCCGTACACGGGCGCGCCCGCGGTCGCAGGCCTCGCCGCGCTTCGCGCCGGCGCCGACCTCGCGATCCTCCTCGTGCCGAGGAGGGCGTGGCCGGTCGTCGCGAGCTACTCGCCGAACCTCGTCGTGCGACCGCTCCAGGGCGACGACCTCGACTTCGACGACCCTTCGAACCGCGTCGCGCTCAACCTCTGGCTCAAGAAAGCGGACGCGCTGCTCGTCGGTCCCGGTGCCGGGCTCCAGGACGTGGCGAAGCGCGCGATGGTGAACGCGGTCGGTCTCGCGACCGAGGAGCGGGTCCCCGTCGTCGCCGACGCGGACGCGATCACGACGCTCGCGGAGACGCCGAAGGTTCTCTCGCAGAACGTGCTGCTGACGCCGCACTCGCGCGAGTTCCTCACGCTCACTGGCGCGCGCCTCCCCGACGACGAGACGGCCCGAGCCGAGACCGCGCGCCTCGCCGCGGCGCGGCTCGGCACGAACCTCCTCGTCAAGGGCCCGGTCGACGTGATCACCGACGGAGCGCGCGTGCGCCGCAACGCGACCGGGCACCCGGCGATGACCGTCGGCGGCACGGGCGACGTCCTCTCGGGCGTGTGCGCTGCGCTCGTCGCGAAGGGCCTCGGCCCGTTCGACGCCGCGCGCCTCGGCGCGTGGCTCGTCGGCAAGGCCGGCGAGGTCGCGGCCGCGCGGAATGGCCCGGGGCTCCTCGCGACCGATGTCGTGGACGCGCTGCCCGGCGTGCTCGTCGCGCACGG
>DATDQL010000245.1:0-5029 GCA_035292305.1 Thermoplasmatota archaeon | reverse complement strand
CCCCGCCGCGGGCGACGGACTCGACGCGACGGACCTCCGTATCCTGCGTTCGCTGAACCAGGACGCGCGCAAGAGCTACCGCGACATCGCCCGCGAGCTCGAGATCGCGCTCTCGACGGTGAGCGCGCGCGTGCGAAGGCTCGAGGAGAGCGGCATCGTCACAGGTTACGTGCCGGTGGTGGACCCCGCGCGGCTGGGGTTCGACCTCATCGTCGTCATCGGCGTCAAGATCGCGCACGGGAAGCTCCTCGAAGTGCAGTCGCGGGTCGCGAAGAGCGCGCGCGTCTTCGCCGTGTACGATGTCACGGGCGAGTGGGATTCGGTCGTGCTCGCCCGCTTCCACGACCGCGACGAGCTGAACGCGTTCATCAAGGACCTGCTCGCCAACCCGCACATCGAGCGGACGGCGACGCAGCTCGTGTTGAACACGATCAAGGAAGAGAAGAGGATCGTTCTCTGAACCGCGCGGCAGACCGCGAAGACACGAAGAATCGAAATCCACGGACGGGTTCGTGTCTTCGTGGCCTCGTGGACCGTCGGGTCGGTTCGACGATGAGATTCCGCACCGCGGGACCCGCCGACGCCGACCGCATCGTCGCCGTCGTGAACGCCGCGTACCGCGCGGAAGGTGCTGGAGGCTGGACGACCGAGGCGCACCTCCTCGAGGGGATCCGGACCGATCGCGCGGAGATCATCGACCTCCTCTCGGCCGAAGGTTCCAGCGTCGTCCTCGCGGAGGACGAGGACGCCGGTCTCGTCGGCTGCGTTCACGTCCGTCGCGAGGGCGCCGACGACGCGCACCTCGGGATGCTGAGCGTCGATCCCGCGCGCCAGGCGAAAGGCGTCGGCCGCGACCTCATCGAGCGCGCCGAGGCGACGGCGCGTGGTTGGGGCTGCATGTGGATGCGGATGCACGTCCTCTCGGCGCGGCCGGAGCTCCTCGCGTACTATGAGCGGCGGGGATACGGTCGGACCGGCGTGGAGGAGCCGTTCGACGTCCCCGAACGCATCGGTCGTTCGCGGGTCGGGGTGCTACGGTTCCTCGAGCTCCAGAAGCGCCTCCGGGACGCGTGAGGGAGAGGAACGTTTTCCCATGCCCGAGGGATGACGGGGGGATGCGCGCCACGGCCGTCTTCCTGTCGAGCCTGCTCCTCGCCACCGCCCTCACCGCCCTCGCACCGACCGCGTCCGCGATGGCCTATTGTGTCAAGGCCGGGAAGGTCGAGAAGAACAACTGGTCCGAGCCATGCGGTGGCATCATCTGCATGGGGTACACGAACCAGCACTGGACGAACTGCGTGCCCAGCCCGCGCCCGCCGCCGGATCCGTGCGACCTCATCCAATGCTATTGCACCTGCCCGCCGATCCAGTCCGAGCCCGCGCTTCTCCGTCTCCTGGAGAACGTGGTGGCCTGATGCGCGTCGTGACGCTCGGCCTCGCCGTCCTCGCGTCGTTCACGTTCGTCCCGACGGCGTCCGCCTTCGGCTGGTGCGCCCAGGTCGGCGGCATCCACCACGACAACATGGGCGGCGTGCGCTGCGACGGCGTGTTCTGCGAAGGGTACCACGGTAGCGGGACGTACGGCTACTGGGACAGCTGCATCAGCGCGGACGTCCACAGCCCGTGCGACCTCATCGAGTGCTACTGCACGTGCCCGCCGGTCCAGTCGCAGCCGCGCATCCTCGACGTGGAGGTGCTCGCGTGAGGGTCGCGCTCGTCGTCCTCGCGGCGACCGTCCTCGCGCTCGTCACCGTCCCCGCGCCCGCGCAGGCCATCACCGCGTGCGCGATCTCGACTCCATCGTGCCCCGGCGTCGTGTGCTCCGACATCCCGTACGGGCTACCGGGCCACGGGAGGCCAGGGTACGACGTGTGCGTCGGGAACCGTGGTTGCGGATCCGTCTGCCCGCCGCCGGACAGGTCGTGACACCATGCGCGCGCTACCTCTCCTCGTGCTCGCGGCGGTCTTCGCGTCGTTCGTCGCGCTCGCTGAGCCGGCCGCGGCGAAACCCGTCTGCGTCGCCGGCTCGGACTGCGGCTACGGGGGCAACGGCCTCGTCTGCACGCGCTGGGACCCCGCGCGGCACTACTGGACGGATTGCGCCGTGGACTGGGGTGCGTGCGGCATCCTGTACCACCGATGCGTTCCGCCGCCTTGACAAGGGTCAAGCATCCCGCCGCGTGTCCGCGCCGCATGCGCCTCCTCGTCGCCGCGCTCCTCGTCACGACAACCCTCGCGATCGCCGCGCCGCCCGTCGACGCGATGGGGTACTGCACCGTAGCGCGCCAGCCTTGTCCCGGCGTCGCGTGCCTCGACCACGACGGCACGCGACCGGGCTACGACACTTGCGTCGGCTCCGTGCGCTGCCTGACGGAGATGGACGTCGCCTGCCCGCCGCCGCAGCGCTGAGTCTCGGTGGTCGGCCAGGCCCTTCGCACGCGGTGAATACGTGGCCCGGTCGTTCGCGGCCTCTCATTCGTCGAAGACCGGAAGACGGGAAGACCTTCCTCTGGAAGTCTGGTCTTCCGGTCTTCCGGTCTTCGACGAATGCCTTGCCCGCACCCGACACCGTGGCCAAGTACCGAGCCTGGTCACTGCCCGCCCGCGACCGCCGGGTGCAGACCCCACTCCGGCTCGAGGAGGTAGAGCCCCGTGTGCATGTCGGGCACGAGGAGGTACCCGCGGTCGTCCCAGCCCGCGCCCCAGACGAAGGGCACGACGGGGACCGGCGTCTGGACGAACGTCGCCGGCAGCGCGGTGATGGGCATGTTCGGGAGATACGCCGCGATCGTGGCCGGCTCGAGCATGCGTTCCGCGGTCGAGACGTCGAGCACCCAGATGCCGCCGTGGTACCACGCGACGGCCAGCTGGCCCGTCGGCGTCGCCGCCATCTCGTGCACGCTGTAAAGGTAGCTCGCCCACGGCGCGCCCGGCTTCCACGGCGCGTGCCACACGCCGAGCGGGATGGGGTTCGCAGGGTCGGTGATGTCGACGAACGCGACCGCGTCGCGCACGCTCATGTCGGTGCTGCGGCCGAAGACCGGCGAGAACGTTTCCCCGGCGAGCGCCATGATGTAGCGCCCTTCGATGAGGCCGGGGATCGGCGTCTGCTCGTGCCAGCCGACCAGCATCTCGCCGTCGGCGCCCTCGACGCCGCCCTCGAAGACGGGCTCGGGGTTCGCGGGATCGTTCACGTTGTAGATGGCGAAGTCGTCGGTCCCGGTGTAGAGCAGCCAGTCGCCCGTGATCGGGTGCTTCTGCACCGTCGCGTCGTGGACGCCTGGGACCTCCGAGACGACCTCGAGCGTGCCGGCCTCGCGGTCGAACTCGATGATGTCGACGTGGTTCGTGAAGATGTAATCCTTGCCGGCGATGTACGCGGTGTGGATGTTGTGCGCCGCGACGCCGGGCACGAACGCGACGAACTCGGGCGCGGCCTTGTCGGTGACGTCGATCGCGACGACGCCGCCTTGGCGCGTGGGGCCCGGGTCCATCGGGTCCTCGCAGTCGCCGAGCGGACGCGTGCCCGTGGCGACCATCGCGAGGCCGAACGGACCGCCGAGGACCTGGCAACCGTAGAAGATGTAGTTCCCGTCGTCGCTGAAGCGAGCGGTCCACCCGTCCGCGTTCGCGAGCCAGTACGAGACGACCTTCGGCGACGTCGCGTCCGCGATGTCCACGATCGCGAACGCGAGCCCGCCTTCCATGCCGCTCACGACCGCGTACGTGCCCCACGCGTCGACCTGCGTGATGCTGCCGCGGACGCCCGGCGGGAGGGACGGCTGGATCGCCGTGTAGCCCGTGAGCGTCAGGCCGTGGCCGCCCTCGTGGAGGAGCGGCGCCTGGTGGCTCGCGTGGTCCGGGTCGACGACGGTCGTCCAGTCGAAGTCCGGGAGCTCCGGCACGACCGCCGTGGTGGACGGGAGCCCGTCCCCAGCGGCGGTGAGCTGCTCGGAGGCCGGGCCGATGCAGCCCGCGGCGAGGAGGACGAAAGCGACCGGGAAGACGAAGCGGAGTGCGACCATGGGGGCCCCGGCAGGCACGCGGCCCCGGGGTTCATCATCTTTCCTGCGCGCGGGCTCGCCGGTCGGCCCTCCCCGTGCCCGGGTCGAGGGGATGGACGAAGCCTCAAACGGACGCCTCGCGCTGCCCGGCGCGTGCGCTTCCCCGAGGAGGTCGTCGTCGAGCGCTTCGTCCCCACGGTGCGACAGATGCTCGCGGCTGCGCTCGAGAAGCGCGGCCTGTCGCAGAACCAGATCGCGGACCGCATGGGGATGTCGCAGAGCGCTGTGTCGAAGCACCTCGTGGGCCGCTTCCAGGTCGAACCGCGCCTCGCCGCAGACCCCCGGCTCCGCGAGACCGTCGAGCGCGTCGCGGAGGGCATGGCCTCGCGCACCCTCGGCCCCGTCGAGGCCCTCGCGCAGTTCGTCGAGGTCGTCCGTGCGTTCGAGGACCGCGGGCCCATCTGCACGCTCCACGAGGAGGCCATGCCCGCGCTCCAGGGCCTCGGCTGCGACCTGTGCGTCCGCGCGGCCCGCAGCGCGCTCGTCGACACCGAGCGCGTCCTCGCGAGCGTGCGCGAGGCCGCGCGCGTGCTCGGCCCCGCGCGCGGCTTCGCGGCGCTCATCCCGCACGTCGGGGCCAACGTCGCGATGGCGCTCCCCGGCGCGAAGGACGTCGGCGACGTCGCGGCGCTCCCCGGTGGCTTCGTCGAGTTCGGCGGCCGCGTGCGCACGCCACCCGCGCCGGAGTTCGGCGTGAGCAAGGCGCTCGCGACGGTGCTCCTCGGCGCGATGGACGCCGACCCGGACACGCGCGCCGCCGTGAACCTCCGGCCGGACCCGGCGTTCCTCGACCTCGCACGGGCCGCGCGCCTCCACGTCGTCGAGATGCCCGCGTCCGACGAGCGTGACCGCGGACGCATCGGAGCGCGGCTCCGCGCCGCGCGGCCCTTCCCGGACGTGCTCTGGCACAAGGGCGACTTCGGCATCGAGCCGATCGCGTACGTGCTCGCGAAAGACGCGGCGGA
>DATDQL010000244.1:0-2093 GCA_035292305.1 Thermoplasmatota archaeon | reverse complement strand
CTTCGAGCACCCGATGCAGTGCTCGGAGTCGACGGTGATCCGGCCGCGGAAGCCCTCGGGGACGGCGACCTTCTCGAAGGGGTAGCGGATCGTCGCCGGGCCGACCTGGAGGGTGCGCAGCGCTTCGGTCGCGACGCGCCTCTTCACCTTCACGGCCAGCCACCTCCGACGGTCACGAGGACGACAAAGACCTGGAGGACGGCGGCCGGCGCAAGGACGCGCCAGCCGAACGAGCTGAACTGGTCGACGCGCAGCCGCCCGAAGGCGGCGCGCACGACAATGAGGACAAGGGCGACGAGGAAGGCCTTGAGGAGCACGGCAGCGACGGCGACGAGCCAGTAGGGGTGGGGGTCGCCGGGCAGCGCGCCGCCCCCGAGGAAGAGGAGGGCCACAAGGACGCAGCCGGCGACGAGCGCGGCGTCAAAGGAGAGGCGCATGACGGCAAGGCGGCGCCCGGTGAGCTCGGTCCAGGGCCCGGCGATGAGCTCGGTCTCGGCCTCGGCGATGTCGAAGGGCGCGCGCTCGAGCTTGGCCTGGAGCCCCACGAGCGCGACGGCAAGCGCGAGGGGCTGGCTAAGGACAAGGAGGCCGTTTCCGGACTGCCAGTCGACGATCTCCCCCACCGACCACGACCCCGCGGCGATGGCGGGCGCAAGGAGTGCGAAGTAGAACGGCACTTCATAGATGAAGAGCAGCGTGACCGCGCGCGCGCCGCCGAGCGACGTGTACGCGCTCTTGCTCGCAAACCCGACGACGAGCATGATGACGGTGGGCAGCGTGAGGAGGTAGAGTGCCACCGGCAGGTCGCCGGCAAAGCCGAGCGGGGAGGGGCCGGAGACCGGCATGAGGAGGAACGCGGCAAAGACGGCGGCAAGCGCGACAAGCGGCGCGGCCGAAAGGACGCGCGAGTCGCTGCCTTCGGGGGAGATGACCTCCTTGCCGAGGAGCTTTACGAAGTCCGCGAGGGGCTGGAGGAGCGGCGGCCCGATGCGGCCCTGGACGCGCGCGACGACCTTGCGGTCGATGTACTGGAAGAGGAGCGCGAGCAAGGCCAGGAAGAGGAACCCCGGGAAGACGAGAGCGTAGAAGAGGGTGGAAAGGGCGTCCATCACGGCCGCCTCCTTCGCCCGGCGTGGCGGTCGATCCCCCACGCGCGCAGCTCGTCCCACGTGTAGGACGAGGGCTTGCGGCCGTGCGTGTCGACGACCGTGACGCGCGAGGTGCACGACAGGCACGGGTCGATGGCGGCGACGACGACGGGGATGTCGGCAAGGTGGGCGCCCGGCAGGCTCGCGGCCACCGATGTCCAGTTCGCGAGGGTGGGGGTGCGGATGTCGAGGCGGGCGACGTGGTCGCTGCCGTCCGTGAGGATCGTGTGCACGAGCTCGCCGCGCGGCGCCTCGTAGCGCGAGATCACGTCGGCCTTGGGGGCGGTGCGCGGGGATTTGGCCGCGATGGGCCCCTCGGGGAGGTCGGCGAGGAGCTGGCGGCAGATCTTGAGGGACTCCATCATCTCGCGGACGCGCACGAGGGTGCGCCCGAAGACGTCGCCGCTCTCCTCGGTGACGACCTGGAATTTCATGTCAGGGTACGCGCAGTACGGGTCGTCGCGCCGGATGTCGTAGTCGACGCCGGAGGCTCGCGCCGTGGGGCCCACGGTCCCAAGTGCAAGCGCCTGCTCCCGCGTGAGCTCGCCGACGCCCTGGAACCGCTCGCGGATCGTGGGGTTCTGCGTGGCCATCTCCGCGTAGCCCTGGAAGCGCTCCTCGAGCGTGTCGAAGCGCTTGTGGGCGCGGTCGACCTGGTCAGACGTGAGGTCGCGGCGCACGCCTCCGACCTTGTTCGTGCCGTAGTTCACGCGGTTGCCCGTCATCTCCTCGAGGGTGTCCTGGATGTCCTCGCGGTCGCGCCAGGTCCACATGAGGAGGGTGTTGAACCCGATCTCGTGGCCTCCGACGCCGAGCCAGAGCATGTGGGAGTGGAGGCGCTCGAGCTCGGCGATGAGCGTGCGGATGTACTGCGCGCGCGGGGGCGGCGTGACGCCCATCGCCTCCTCGACGCCCTTCACGAAGTTCGTCGTGTGCGAGTGGCTG
>DATDQL010000243.1:0-10225 GCA_035292305.1 Thermoplasmatota archaeon | reverse complement strand
TGCAGAGCGGACTTCGCGACGAGCAGCGCGGCCTCCGCCACCGCGAACGCGAAGCCGAGGCCCGCGAAGTAGGCGGCGATCGTGTCGCCCGTGACCGTGCGGCGGAGCGCCCCTGCGAACGCGATGAACAGCATGGCGGCGACGAACACGCCGAGTGCGAACGGCGCGAGCGCGGCATGCGAGTAGTACGCCCGCACGGCCGTCTCGTCGACGTCGCCCGTGACGCGCGGACCCGCGACGACCTGGGGGCCGACGACCTCGAAGGCGACGATGCCGGCGAGGACGAGGAGGCCGCACACCGCGCCGATCCGGAAGATGCCACCCGCTGCAGCCACGCGGCGGCATCGACCACTCTGGCCTTGAGCTTGAGCCCGCACGCTTCTTTCCGCAGGAAAGTGCCTTTCCTGGCGCAAGTCTCCTAGGGTTCGACGTAGCCGCAGGCGTTCTTGCCCTGCGGTGACCGAGATGCGCACGACGAACGTTATCCTGGGCCTGCTCGCGACCGCGATCCTCGCCGCGCCGCCGACTTCGGCGGCGCCCGAGGGCCTCCTCTTCGAAGATGCTGCAGGCGACGTCGGCCCGTGGCCGACGATGATCCTCGGCACGGGCCTGCCGGGGCCCGCGTGGGCCGACCTCCTCGGCGCTTCCGCCGCGCCCGTACCGGACGGCACGCTCACGGTGACGCTCGAGGTCGCGACCGTCCCAGCGGACCTGCCTCCGGACGTGATTTGGGCCGTGGAGTGGACGGACCCGGCGACGCAGGAGTACGTCGCGGTGGGGTACGCGAGCCTCAAGACGCCCGAAGGCGACGTCCGCGGCGCGGCGCTCTGCGTCTTCGAGAAGAGCGGCGAATACGGACCCGAGGGCGAGCCCGAGTGCGCCGAGATCCCCGCGGACGTCGCGACCGGCTCGCCGGGCTCGTTCGAGTTCCAAGTCCCCGCCGAGCGAGCGATCGCGGACGTCGCCGACCCCGGCGGCGTGACGCTGCTCGCGCCGGACGCGACGGCGTTCCCGCTCTTCGTCCTCCACTTCACGGGGATGACGGTGCTCGACGTCGGCTGGACCGAAGGGGAGGTCGCGCTCGCCTCCGCGCCCGAGGGCGAGCTGGCGACCGCGGCCGTCTCCGACGTCCCGGCGCAGAACAGCGTGCCCCCCGCCGGCCCGCTCGCGGCGGCCGCCGCGCTCGGCATCGTCGCCCTCGCCTCGGCGTCGCGGCGACGGTGAGGCGGCGCGCCGAGGCGTCGCATCGGCCGGTCCCGCCGTCGCCGTCCACATGGGCCCGAGCCCGCGCCTTGCCGAAGCCGGCGCGTCGGCCCTAGCGTCGCCCGAGCCCGGGCCCTCGTTCCGCCCCTATCGCCAGGTTCATGCCGAGCGCGGGACGAAGCCTGCCCGTGTCCTACTCCGCCTCCGGACTCGAGCGGTTCACGTACTGCTCGTTGAATTGGTGGCGGGGGCGCAACGGCGCGAGGTCGGAGGGCGACGCGCCGCGTGAGGGCCACGCCGCGCACGCGCGGAAGGGCCGCCTTGTGGCGCTGTGGCAGCGGCTGCGCGCGGTCTACGTCCGCAACTTCGACTCGGCGTTCCTCTATGTCCTCGTCGCGTCGGCCGCGGCGCTCGTCGCGATCGACCTCCTCCTCGTCGACGTCGCCCTCGAGGCGGGCTTCTTCCTCCTCGTCCTCGCGTTTCTCTGCCTCCTCTCGGCACTCGTGTACCTCCTCCGGGCGCAGCGCGCGAAGGAGCAGGGGGACGAAGTCCGGCTGCGGTCCGGGGTGCTCGAGGGAGAGCTCGTGTACTCCGACCTCGACCGGCCCGCGGAGGCGCTCGTGTCCGAGAAGTACGACCTCACGGGCCGCCCGGACTACATGGTGCGCCGGGACGGGCACCTCATCCCCGTCGAGGTCAAGACCGGAAAGACGCCCGAGCGACCGCACCCGAGCCACATGATCCAGGCCGCAGCGTACGCGCTCCTCGTGAAGGAGTCGACGGGCGACCGACCGCCGTATGCCGTCGTCAGTTACCCGGACCGGAACTTCGAGGTCTCCTTCGATGAAGCGGCGGAACGCCAGGTCCTCGTCACGCTGCTTCGGATGCGCCTCGCGGAAACGACCGGCGAGGTCCACCGCAGCCACCAGTCGCCCGCGCGTTGCCTCGGCTGCTCGCGGCGCGAGGGTTGCCCCGAGCGGCTCGCATAGAGCGTATCCCAAAACGGCACCCCCGTTTTGGGATAGGCTCTTAGGTAATCTTGGGTACGGCGGCCGGTCGGCACCCACGGCCGCTTCGGCTCCCCGCCTACCGGGCCCGACGGCTGCCCGGCCTTGTCCCGAACGAGCAACCCACAAGCCCGTGTGCATGGAACGTGAGCACATGACGTACCACATCGCCTGCATGGCCTGCGAGATCCTCCTGGCGGACGAGAAGATCGACGCGCTCGTGTCCAAGGCCGTCCACCACCGCGGCCGCTGCGACGGAGCGCAGTTCGAGGCGCGAGGCGAGGCTGCCGTGGAGACCCCGCGCGGCGTGGGCGTGCTCTTCGGCGCCCCGGCGCCGCGGCTGGGCTAAGAGCCTATCCCGAACCGGCCCCGCAGGGCGGCCCGCGACATCCCGTCCCGCTGCGTCGCGACGCGCCTCGCCTGCGGGCTCGGCGCTCTCGCTCGGCGTAGCTTCGCTACGCCGTCGCTCGCGCTCCTTGCGGCCCGGGCGCCGCGGGCCGCAAAACGGCACCCCCCAGTTTCGGGATAGGCTCTAAGCAGGCCGGCGCCGCGCGCAGCCATCGCGATTTATACCTCCGACGGCCTCGCATCGCAATGGCCTCGGAGGGGCGGTAGCTGGCGACCCTCGGCAACGTCGTCGACATCGCAAGCGGCGTCCTCCTCGTCCTCCTCGGCACGTGGGTCGCGACGCTGCGACCGCGACGGCGCGTGAACGTGCTGTTCGCCGTCGCGGTCGTGTGCTGGGGCCTCGCCCGGACTCTCACGAACCTCGACACGCTTCTCGGGACGTCGCTCTTCGAGTATGGTGCCGTCTTCTTCCTCCCGAGCGCCGGCGCGCTCGTCCTCCTCGTCACGACGTTCCCGCGACCGCTCGACCCCGACGAACGCCCGCTCCTCGGCTTCGCGCTCCTCGTCGGCTTCGCTCCGCTTGCCTTCGCCACCCTCGTGGGCCTCCGCGTCGACCCGCTCGACGGCACGACGTGGACGTACGCGTTCACGGCCGGGTTCCACCGCGCAGCCATCTACACCGTCCTCGTCCTCCTCGCGCTCCGGTTCGATCGCGTCGTCCGCGAAGACCGCCGGGAGCTCGCGCCGCTCCTCGCGCTCATGAGCGCGGCCCTCCTCATGGACCCCGGTGCGCGGATGGGCGTCGAACTCGCAGGCGTCGCCGTCGCAGAGATCGTCGCCCGGAACGGGTTCACCTCGATCCTCCCGGAGGTCGTCGTCTGCGCCTTGTGGCTCCGCAACGCCGCCCGCACACGACGGCCCGATTCACGTCACGCGCGCAACGTCGCGCTCCTTGCCGCTGGGCTTCCCCTCGTCGGCGCCCTTTTCGGCGTGATGCTCGCCGACCCCTTCACCGGCCCCTTCGGCGTCGCCCGCATCGTCACCGTCCTCCTCCTCGCGTACGCGATCCTGCGCCACCAACTCCTCGGCATCGACGTCAAGGTCCGCTTCGCGATCTCGAAGTCCACCGTCGCGGCCGTGTTCATCGCCGTGTTCTTCGTCGCAAGCGAGCTCGCGCAGGAGTTCTTCGCCGGCCAGGCCGGTTCCCGCTACGTCGGAGTCGTCGCGGCCGGCGCGCTCGTCTTCGCCCTCGCCCCGCTCCAGCGCGCCGCCGACCACCTCGCCGAGCGCGCGATCCCCGTCGCGGCGGCCGTTCCCGCAGATGCGGCCGCGCCTCCCGTTCCCGGCACCCGCGACGCGCGCCGCCGCGAGGTGTACGCCGCCGCCGTCCGCGCCGCCCTCGCCGACCACACGCTCACGCGCGAGGAGGAACGCATGCTCGCGCACCTCGCGGAAGAGCTCGGCCTCGGCGCCGGCGAGGCCGCGGACATCCGGCACGCGTGCGAGGACGAGAAGCGGGCGCGGTGAGGGTCCGCCGGGCAGCGGCTGCGCGCGAGGACCTGGAAAACCCGAGAGGCCGCGCGGAGCGCGGCCACGAATCACGAAGTGCGGCTGTCGAGATTTGAACTCGAGCTAATGAGTTGGCAACCCATTGTACTAACCAGGCTATACTACAGCCGCGAAGGTGTACTCCGAACGTTGTGGGGTATCCTCGGCCCCTGGCCGGGCGACGCTCGCAAGCCGCTCTTCCTTCTTAGGCCTTTCGTCCGAGCCGTGGCGAGGCCCGACGCCGCGTCCCCGGCACGCGGACATGACCGAGTTCCGGGCATCCCGCTCCCCCGACCGGGTCCGGCGTCCTGGGGGCCGCCTCGGGTACCGGCGACCGCGAACCCGCCCGTCCCACGGATCGCGCGAAACGTGGGAAACCGTTAAGCGGCGGCGGGCCGGATATCGTGCCGTGACGGAAGCCACGCCCTTGGACGACCGCGGGCGCTTCACGGTGAAGCCGGAGTTCCGCAAACTCCTCGGGCGGCGGGTCGTGCAGATCCTCACGCCCGACGGGATCTTGATCCGGCCGCTCAGCGGGAAGCTCCCGCGTGGCCGGCTTCCCTCCGCCGCGACCGCCTCCGGGGAGAAGGAAGGCCTCCGCGAGGCGGGCCGGCGGAGCCGGCGACGATGACCGACGTGGCGGACACGAACCTCGTCCTCGCCTGCATCGACGAAGGCGACGCGCTCCACGCGCGCGCCCGGGCGCACCTCTCGCGCGTCGGTCGGCTCACGGTGACGGTGCCAGTCTGGGTCGAGGTCCTCCTTGTCGCGAAGCCGCGGAGCGTCAGCTTCGTGGAGATCGCCGGGAAATGCGAGGGATCGTTCGAGGTCGAGGACCTCGCGACGTTCTACGCCGCGGCCCAGGCCTTGGACGCGAAGAAGGTCGCGACGGTCTTCGATGCCGTGCACTTGGCGACCGCCCTCGTGCGGCACGGCTCGCTCCACACGGCCGACGCCGCGCTGCAGAGGACGGGGTTCCCTACGACGGCATTCTGAGGGCCCACTCATAAGCCGCCGCGCGTCCAGGCACGTGGCGGGCCCGGCCCCCCTTGGCGCGGATGCGGTCTAGGGGAAGGGATGATGTGGCGCCAGACCTTCGCAGGCCGCGGAGGCTCCCATCCTGCGGACCATTCCGATCGCTCTCGCCTGCCTGCTCCTCGTGCCCGCCGTGCCGACCTTCGGCGCGGCGGCCGCAGGCGCGTCCGTGTCCGACGAGCTGCGGGAGGCCCTCGCGACGGCGCCGGGCGACGAGCCGCTGCGTGTCATCGTGCGGCTGCACACGTTCGCGATGGAACTCGACGCGCGCGACTTCAGCGCGATGGGCGTCACGCTCACGGAGCGGCTGACGACGATCCCGGTGTACGGCGCGCTCGCGTCGCCCGCCTCCGTCGTGCGGCTCGCGCGGGATGCGCGCGTCGCGCACGTCGAGCTCGACCTCCCGATCCATTACTGGATGGACGTCGCTGCGCGCGAGTCCCGCGCGAGAGACCTCTGGGACCCCACGCCGGGAGCGACCGGCGTCACGGTCGCGGGGCACATCGTCGACGGGACCGGCGTCGGCGTCGCGGTCGTCGACAGCGGAGTGGACGCGACGCACCCGGACCTCGCGTGGCACACGCACGTCCAGCAGAACCTCTTCCGCACCGTGCCGCTCGGGAACACGTTCTTCGGCGGCGGCGCGGTCCCCGACCCCGTGAACTTCCTCGACGTGCCGGACAGCGACTTCACGAGCGGTCACGGCACGCACGTCGCGGGCATCGTCGGCGGCTCCGGCGCGGCGAGCGGCGGCGACGTCATGGGAGCGGCACCGGGCGCGACGATCTACGCGTTCGGCATGGGACAGGGCGTCAGCATCATCGCTGCGAACGAGGCGTTCGACTACATCCTCCGCAACTACGACTCGTTCGACCCGCCGATCAAGGTCGTCACGAACTCGTACGGCAGCTGCGGCGACCGGTGGAGCGCGAATTCCGCGACGAGCATCCTCGTCGGCATGCTCCTCGCGAAGGACGTCAACGTCGCCTGGGCCGCTGGCAACATCGACTCGACGTGCTCCGACATCCACGGCGGCGGCGCCGCGGACGACCCGCGTCCCGGCGTCCTCGGCGTCGGCAACTACGACGGCTCCGGCGCGGTGAGCCGCGACGAGACGATCGCGCCGAGTTCGAGCCAGGGCTTCACGGACCAGCCGTTCACGATGTGGCCGGACGTCGCGGCGCCGGGCACGTCCATCACGGCGACGGGCTCCACGTCCGGCGCGCTCACACTCGCGCCCGGCGGCTACGCGACGATCTCGGGCACGAGCATGGCGACGCCGCACGTCGCGGGCGTCATCGCTCTCCTGCGGCAGGCCGATCCCTCGCTGTCGGCGGCCGAGGTCGAGCAGGTGCTGCGCCGCACGGCGTACCGCTACGACGACGACATCGACCCCGTGCAGGGCCACGTCAAGAAGGGCGCGGGCCTCGTCGACGCGTTCGCCGCGGTCCACGCCGTGACCGGCGGGCTCGGCGCGAACGAGGGCGTGCAGGCGCTCGCGGTCACGGCGTACGCGGCGACGACCGCGGTCCGGCGCACGGGCGCGGAGACCGCGTCGGGGAACATCACTGTCACCGGGGACGTGTCGCTCCTCGGGGCGGGCTCGAAGACGTACACGTCGAGCATGCTCTTCTTCCACACCCTCCCGACAGGGGGCGGTGTGAACCCGACCCTCGGGATTGTGCCGTACGCGTTCGTCCCCGGGGAGACCATGATCGCAGCGGCGTGGGGCATTCGCGCGATCGGTGGGGCGCCGGCGCCGCGCGGCGAGGTCGGTCGCTTCGTCGCGACGCACCTCGACACGGGCGGCGTCCTGTTCGACAAGGAGTGCGTCGTCATGCTGCAGGGCTCCGTCACGAGCGACCCCGACGACCGGTGCAGCGTCGGCTTCGGCGTGCCTGTCCTGGCGACCACGGGCCTGTACGAGGTCGTGTTCACGATGACCATCGACGGCTCACCGGTCGAGGTCGGCGTGGAGACCGTGTACGTGCTCTCCGCAGGCGCGGGCGCGGAGACGCTGCTCGACCCCGGGCCGCGGCCGCTCGCGCCCCCGTCGGCCCCTCCGGCGGGCGCCGTGAGCGTGCGCGCGCGCTTCGACGCCGGCGCCTGGACCGCGGCGACGGTCACCGGCAGCGCGTGGTCGGTCGACGTCACCGTTCCTACGGGCGGAGGCATCCTCCACGTCGAGGCGACGGACGGAGCGAAGGTGCTCACGGACCGCGTGGTCTTCGGCACGCCCGGGACGCCGGACCCCGACCCGGATCCGGACCCGGACGTGAACGTGTCCATCGCCGCGCCCTCGCTCGTACTCGTCGACGCGCCCGCCTCGTTCACCGCTTCCACGACCGACCCGGGCACGTGGACGTTCACGTGGGACGCGGACTACGACGGCGTCACGTTCGACGTCGACGCGACCGGCCCGACCTTGACCTGGACGTACGCGACGACGGGGCTGCGCTTCGTCGCCGCGCGCGCGTCGGACGGCCTCATCGACGGCGTCGCAGTCGCGGCGGTCTCGGTCGTGCGCGAGACGGTCCTCGTGGACGACACGGTCGAGCAGGCGCCGGCCCTCCCGCTGTCCGCCGTGCTCACGCAGCAGCTCGACGAGACGGACCCGCAGGCGACGGTCTACACGATCGTCGTCCCCGCCGGGACGGTGCGGCTCACGGTCGACCTCGATTGGGACGCCTACCGGAACCCCGTGAACAACAACGCGGTCACGGCGAGCGACTACGACCTGTGGTTCCGCGACCCCGTGGGCGGGTACGGCCACCACGGCGGCGCGACGTTCGCGCACGGGGAGCATGTCGTCATCGCCGCGCCCGCGGCCGGGACGTGGCAGGTCGAGGTCGCGCCGTACCTCGTGCTGGAGCCGGACGAGTTCCACATCGTCGTCAAGGCGTTCGCGCCGTGATATCGGCCGACGGTCCGTCGCCTCCCGCCAGGTTCACACGGAGGAACGGAGGGTCGGAGGAACGGAGACCTTGTTTGTCCATCGCGTCATCGCGTAGTCGTGTCATCGTGGCTCGCCTTGTCGCGATGACGCGATCACACGACGGCGCGACGGACCGAGGGAACCTCACCCGTCAATCTCGATCCTCGGCGGCTTCACGCCGAGCTCGTCGAGCCCCGCGAGCCTCGTCCGTCGGCTCGCGTCGAGGTGCAACGCGAGGAGCGCCTCCACGAGCGCGTCCTCGCCGGCGACGCCGAGCGCAGCCCCCTCTCCGGCGTTGCCGCGCAGGTGATGCAGCCCCTGCGCGAGCTGGCGGCGGAAGCCGTCGGCCTTCCCGCGGCGCAGGTTCTCCAACGCCGCGGTCGCGAGGATGAGGCCCTGCAGGAATGCGGCCGTGCGCGGCCGCTCGGCGGCGCGCAGCGCGTGCCAGCCTTCCTCCCACGCCTCGTGTGCGTGCCAGTATCGCGCTTCGTTGAAGAGGCGCGCGCCTTCGGCGACGAGCGCGGGGACGTCGGCGAGAGGGCGAGCGTGCTTGCGGGGATCGACCTTGTCGGGCATCGCAGATGCAGGGAGCAGGATTCGAACCTGCGAAGCGCTCAGCACACGATCTTAAGTCGCGCCCTTTTGGCCAGACTTAGGTATCCCTGCGGGCCGGGGAAGGGTCAGCCTCCCTTTTCGTTTTCCGCCGGCGCTTTTTCGGCGCGAAGCGCCCCGAGCGCGAGCGGAGCGAGCGCGGGGGGACCGCGACCGAAGGGAGCGGTTGCCTCGCGCGCCCAACGCGCGAGGGCAGGGGCCGAAGGCCGAGCGCAGCGAGGCCGGAGGGCCCCGACCGAAAAAGGGCCGATGCGAACCTGCGAAGCACTAAGCACACGATTTTAAGTCGCGCCCTTTTGGCCGGACTTGGTTATCCCTGCGCGCCGGCCATGGTCGTTGTCCCTAATGCTCCGTTCCTCCGCCCCTCCGTTCCTCCGGGTGAATCTGGCGGGGGGCGACCTCGCCGCGCGAACTTGGGGGCGGCAACCTCGCCGCGCGCGCCTCGCGGCGCCCTCGGAGCCTCGCCGCGCCGCGTCGTTCGCTCTCGGCCGCGCCCGCGCCTCCCCTCCCTCTTCAACCTTCCCGGGCCTCCGCCCATAGGGTCATGAACCCCCTCCAAGAGAGCAGCGCGGTGCAGGGTGTGGCCTACGTCAAAGGGTAAGCCGCCGATCTTCGGCGTCCGAGGCGACTCGGCGTCCGCGCATCTCCCGGTGGAGGGAAGTTTCCCGAGCTGGCTCAAGGGCTCGCTCGTCGCGAACGGCCCGGCCGTGTTCGAGTCGGGCAAGTGGAAGGCGAAGCACTTCTCGGACGGTCTCGCGCGCGTGCAGCGCCTCGACGTGGAGGGCGGCGACATCTCGTACCTCGCGCGCCTTCTCGACACGCAGGCGCTCTCGGACGCGCTCGGCGCGGGCGAGTCGTCGAAGCCGGGGTTCGCGACGCCCGCGAAGCGATCCTTCTGGGGCAGGGTGCGCGACTCCTTCGTGCCGCCCGTCGCGGACAACGCGAACGCCTCGGTCGTCCCCACGAAGTACGGCCTGCTCGCGCTCGGCGAGACGAGCGCGCCGGTCGAGGTCGACCGCAAGCGCCTCTCCGCGCGCGGCCCGCGGCCGTTCCCGGAGGCGGACCTCGAAGCCGTCCACCCGATCCTCGAGCCGGACGGCGTGCTCCTCGGTCTCTCCACGCGCCTGCGCGAGCCCGCGGGTCACGTGCTCTGGCGCACGGGCGCGGACGGCCGCTCCCGGCGTGTCCTCGCGCGCCTGCCGTCCGCGTTCCCTTCGTACGTCCATTCCTTCTCCGTGACGCCGCGCCACGCGGTCCTCGTCGAGCCGCCGCTCGTACTGGACCCCACGGGGCCGCGCTCGCGCCCGTTGCGGGAGAGGATGACGTGGCAGCCGTCGCGCGGCACGCGGTTCGTGGTGCTCGGACGCGCCGACGGGCGCGTGCGCGCGACGGGCCACGGCGCCCCGTTCTTCGTGCTCCACCACGTCCAAGCCTTCGAACGCGGCACCGACGTGTTCGTCGACGTCGTCGCGCACGAGGACGCGGGCGTGCTGGACGCGATCTCGACGGGGACCGTCGGGTCGGGCCAGGCGGGGGG
>DATDQL010000242.1:0-2471 GCA_035292305.1 Thermoplasmatota archaeon | reverse complement strand
GGCGGGGAAGGCCGCCTCGTCGACGAGCCGCACAGGATCCCCGCCGCCGCTCTTGCGACGTACTTCGCGGCGGCCGCGAGCGGTGAGAGCGATGGAGGATCGCTCGAGCCGCAGCCGTGCGAGGAAGTCTGACTCAGAGGCAGACGCCTGGGTCCGTCGCGCTGCAGAGCGCCTTCCTGATCGCGTTCACGGCCGGCGGCGGGAAGCAGCAGATGGCGTAGACGGGCTTGGTCATCTTCACGAAGGACACCACGGCGAGGATGCCGATGGGAGGCATGAGCCTGACGCCGCCGTTGCGGACCTCGTTCGGACCCGACCAGCCTGTCACGGGGGGTCCTCCTGCCGCTTGCGCCATCCGTAGCGGGTCAGGCCGCGCGGCTTGTAGATGTTCAGGCCGTTGATGACGAGCAGCACGACGAGGCCGCCGACGGAATGGCCGAGCGTGCTCGGCAGCGCGCGCAGCGCGTCGATGGAGGTCGCCGGATCCGCTGCAGCGTCGGCGAGGTAACGGATGGTGTGCATCTCGATCGTCAGGATGGTGACGCTGAACGCGGTCAACACGAGCGAGACGAGGACCCAATAGTGCCGGAACAGACCCCACGACGTCCCGAGCGACATGACGAGTCCCGTGACAAGCGCGGCCCATGCCAAGGGGACGATGGCCCACTCGGCGACGAGCTCGATTCCGAAGTACGCCGCGCGGAGCGTCTCCGCATCCTGCGCCACGCGCGTCGTGACGTCGAACGGGATGTAAGCGACGACCGCGCCGACCCACCCCACCGATGCCGCGACGTGGACCGTGAGCGCGAACTTGCGGACTCCGGGCGACATCGGCATCAAGATGACCTCTACGCGTGGTGCATGCCGCCTTCGATGGACGGGTCGATCGCGGAGGCTTCTACGGGCACGGCGATCGGTCGCGCGCCTTCGGCGAGACGGCCCGAGGTGCCGTGGTCTCGCCCCGGGGACGCGTATCCGCCGATCGTGGACGCGCCGTCGCCGCTCGAGGGGAGGTGCCGCATGGGCCCATGTTCGCCACCGACACCGAAGGCCTTGAGACCGAGGAACAGCAGGAGGAGCACGAGGACGACGATCCCGGAGATCTTCACCCATCGCGGAATGCCCGCGTAGCCGTCCTCCTGCTCGCGCATCGGGGACCTCGTACTCTTGCGGCACGTAATAAGCCTGTGAGGTGCCGCTCACGAAGGTCACGCTCGTGGCGGACCTCGGGATGGCGGCGCGGCTCCTCGCGTGGGCGTAGTGCGCGGCGGAAACGTACTTGCCTTCGCGCCGGGCTGACGTCTCATGCGCCGCCTCGCGCTCGTCCTCGTCCTGGCCTTCCTCGCGACCGTGCTCGCTCCGACCGTCGCGGCCGACATCGTCGTCCGGACGTGCGATTCGTCGACGTCCTGCAGCGAGACCGCGCGCGTCCCCGCGCCGGGCGGGACCTGCTACGTGGATTACATGAAGAACGGGCTCGGAAAGCCGGGATCCATCCGCTCGACGTGCGTCACGCACTGAGCGACAGGCGGAACTCTCCGCGACTCTCGATCATCCCTTTCCATCTGCGCGGCGACGCGTCCACTTCTGTGCACGTGCGGCGGCACGTGCACGTCAGGATGTGGGTCCACACGGGGTCGAACCGAGGTCCGAAGAATATGGCACTGCTTTCTCTCGGTGCGACCACAGACGGTGGTCGTCGAGAACATGAAAGCCGCGGGCGTTCGGGTCTGCTCTGGGGCCTCGACCGGATCACGCGAACGCGACGGTCCTCGCCCCGTTGACCACCTCTTCGACGACCTTCGCGGCGCCCACGATCTTCGCGCCGGGGCCGACGTGCTCCTCCCCGATCCCGCGAGGCTTCGCGCAGGCTCCGCAGAGCCAGACCTCGCCGCCGTTCGCGACGAGATCCCGGTAGAGGTCCGCAAGCCTGGGCAGGCCTGGCGACGCGATGTCGTCCGTCCCTCCCTTCGTTCCGAGCCAGACGGCGTCGATGGTGCAGAGGACGACGGAGCGCTGTCCGACGGTCGCGGCGATGTTCGCCGCCACGAAGGGGAGCGTCGCGCGCTCGGGCTGGTCTCGGCCATACGTGCAGTTGAAGATCAAGGTCTGTGTCATTCGTTTCCACGCTCCACGGTGATGAGGGTGCTTCCGTCAGGTCGTGCCTCGACGCCGAGGACACGGTGACCGAGAAGGCGCGCGAGCGGAGGGAGATCCTCCTTGGCGGCCGGATCGCGCGTTCCGACACGCAGGACGTCGCCAGACGGCAACGCAGACATGCGTCGGCGGAACTCCCCGGCGAGGCCGTCGGCGCAGCCGAGCTGGCCGGCGTCGAACTCGTGGATGCCGCCGGTCGACGCCGGAGATTCCTCCGCGAACCCCGTGCAGAGGAGATCCAGGCCGTAGACCATCCCCGCGTCGATGTCGACGACGGCGCTCTGCACCACGACGCGCGCCGGAGAGCCGTCCTC
>DATDQL010000241.1:0-3272 GCA_035292305.1 Thermoplasmatota archaeon | reverse complement strand
GACCGCGTCGAGCCGCGCGCGCTGGGCGCCGGCCGCGTCGTCGAGCGCGCTGCGGAATCGGCGCGCGGACGGGGCGAGGCTCGCTCGGTGCGCCGCGCAGACGCAGCGTCTCACGAGGACGCCCACGCGCGCCCCCGCGCGGCCGTCGAGCGCCGGCGCAACCCCTTGCGGAAAGCGTACCGCACCCAGATGCCCGCGGTGACGCGGCCGAGGCACGCGAGCTCGTCGCCGCGAGCGTGGCCGGGGTTCGCGTGGACGAAGTAGCGCACGTCCGGCGCAGCGAGGAGCGGCTCCTCGATCGGGGCGAGGCCGGCGCGGACGCGCGCCGAGGCACCGTGCGTGCGTACGATGCCCGCGGCCGGGTCCCACGCGCCACCGAAGCGTTCGCGGGCGATCGCGTCGAGTGCGCCGCGATGCCACGCCGGCGTCTCGCGGTCGTGACGCGGCCAGTGCTCCGGGAAGTTCCGGGTGAGCAGCAGGTACGTCTTGTACCCCTTCGAGACGAGGAACCACCACACGGGCGTGCACGGATGCGCGAGGCGGACCCGCGTGATGTAGCGTCCGAACGCGTTCTGGAGGGCCCGGTCGCCCCAGTGCGCCGGCGCGACGACCGTGTCGCCGGAGAAGACGACGATCAGCGCCCGGCCTTCGTGCGCGCGTCGGTACGACGTCAGCGTGGAGAACCCCTGCAGCGCCCCCGTCGCGTCGCGCGCGAGGACGACGTGGCGCTTCTCGGCGAGGTCGCGTTCGAAGACGGCCCGCGCGACGCCTTCGTAGTGCGCCTCGTACAGCCGCCACATCGCATCGCGCGTCGCGGCGTCGACCTCTGCGACGGGCACGGTGCGGGCGCGCAGGGCACGGGGCACGCGCCCGGGACGGACGAGGCCCGGCTTGAATCAAGCGGGCCGCGGGAACGGCAGTCGCCGGGACCGCACGGCCGCGGCCCACGCCAGGAGCGCGAGGAGGACCGCGATGGGGGCCCCGGAGCGGACCGGGGTGGCGAGCGCAAGGAAGCCGACGACGACCGAGAGCTGCCACGCCTCCCCGACGAGGCCCTCGACCCAGTACGGTCGCGCGCGCGCCCTCGAGGCGGACGCGGCGCGCCACGGTGTCGGTCGCGGCACGAGGCGCGGCACGTGCCGAGCGTACTCGGCCCACTCGGGGTGCGCCGGCGCGAGGCGACGCTCCTCCGCGCGCGCGAGGGCGGCGACGAGGAGCCCGAGGCCGAGCACCACGAGCGCGAGCGCCGGCGGCGGCGAGGCGACGCCGACGGCCGCGCCGAGGAGCACGAGGCCAGCGTAGAGCGGGTTGCGCACGAACGCGTACGGGCCGTCGACGACGAGCCGCTCCGTCCGCAGCCGCCGGCCGCCGACGACGGCGAAGCCGAGGTAGGCGGTGGCCCACGCGCGGAGCACGTAGGCGGCGGCGGCGAGCCCGGCGGGCACGAGGTACGCCGGCGCCCATCCCTCCGGCGTGCCGGGGACGAGGAGCAGGTAGATCGAGGGGAGCGTGACGACGCCCACGAGCGGGGCGCTCGCGGCGGGGAACGCACGATGGAGCGCCGCGCCCGCGAGCTCGCCGGCCACGAGCGTGCTGTAGAGCAGCGGCATCCGTATGCGGAACAACGTCTCGCCGCGCATCGCTCAGCTTCGCTGCACGACAACGCGGCCGTCGATCGCGAGACACCGGACCTTCCGCTCCTTCGCCCGCGACGGATCGCGGCGCGGGTCCGCGTCGAGCACGAGGACGTCGGCGAGCATCCCGGGCGCGAGCGTGCCGACCTCGCGCTCCGCGAAGCCGGCCCAGGCGGCGCCGCTCGTGTAGGCTCGCAGCGCGTCCTCCACCGACAGGCGCTGCGCGGGAGACGGCGCGTTCGCCGCGCAGTGCACGCCGTAGAGCGGTCCCCACGGCATGTGGTCGCTTCCGAACGCGAGGTGGACGCCCGTGTTCCGGAGCGTCGCGAGCCGGTTGTGGGCCTCGACGACCCACTTGCCGAGGCGCGCCTCGTACATCTGGCCGGCGTGCCCCCACTCACCGATGAAGTTCGGCTGCATCGACGCGACGATCCCCGCCGCGCGCATGCGATGCGCGTGCTCGTCCGTGAACAGCTCCGCGTGCTCGAGCCGGTGCCTGCCCTCGGGGTCGCGCAGCGCCTCGAGCGGCGCGAGCGCCTCGCCGATGGCGGCGTCGCCGATGCAGTGGACCGCGAGCTGGAGCCCGGCTTCGTGGGCGCGTCGCACGTGCACGGCGAGGCGACCGGGCGGGTAGACGAGACGGCCCTTCTGGCGCGGGTCGTCCGCGTAGCCGCGCGAGACGGCGGCCGTGCGGCTCCCGATGCTGCCGTCGGCGAAGAGCTTGCAGCCGTTGACGCGGATCCAGGCGTCGCCCCACCCGCGCCTGAGGCCGCGTTGCACGGCGGCGTCGAGCGCGGACTCCCTCAGATACAGACTCGTGCGGACGCCGAGGACCCCGTCCGCGCGCGCCGTCTCGAGCGCGGCGAGGTCCGACATGTCCGCGACGACGTGGCACGAGCCGATGCCGAGCTCCCACGCGCGGCGCGAGGCGACGCCGACGGCCTTCGCGAGGGTCTCCGGGGCCGGCTCGACGGCGTCGCCGGCCCGGTAGAACTCCTCTTCGCGCACGTGGCCTGCCGGGTACTCCACCGGGTCGAGTCCGACGGCCTTGAGACCCGCCGTGTTGAGCACGCCCATGTGCATGTCCACGCGCCCGACGAGCGTCGGGTGCGCCCCGGCCGCGAGGTCGAGGTCCGCGCGCGACGGCATCGTCGGCGCGTCCCACTTGCTCTCGTCCCAGCCGGCGCCGACGACCCAGCCGCCCTCGGGGGTCATCTTCGCCCGCTCGCGCACGGCCTCGATCGCCTCCGCGAGCGTCGTCGCGCGCGAGAGGTCGAGGCGCAGGAGCGCGACGCCGTGGCGGACGAGGTGCGTGTGCGCGTCGACGAACGCGGGCATGACGAAACCGCCGCCGCATTCGACGATCTCCGCGCCCGCGGGCGGGTCGATGCCGTCCGCGACGCGGGCGATGCGACCGTCCTCGACGAGGAGCGACCCGCATTCGGCCGCGCCGGCCTCGGCGGTCCAGACGGTCGCGTCGCGGAAGAGGAGCGTGCCGGGCAACGGGCGGCGAGCGGGGGCGGCGCGGATAAGCGTTCGGGACGAGCGCTGGCGCGAGCGCTGACGCTGGCGCGAGGGCGCGGGAGGGCTCGGGCTCGGACGGGCTCGGGCCAGGGCGAGGGATGTCGTGGGCATCGT
>DATDQL010000240.1:0-2347 GCA_035292305.1 Thermoplasmatota archaeon | reverse complement strand
GCCGCCGCGTACGCGGCGCTCGGCGTGCCCCTCGTCCTCTCGCTCGCCGCGTGGCCCGCGCTCGCGTCCCTCCGTTTCCTGGTCGTCGCGCTCGCGGCCATCCTCTCCGTGGCAGGCACGATGCTGCTCCTCGCGCGGGACGGCCGCCCGGTGTCGGGCGCGAACGACGACGCGAGCGGGCTCGCCGCCGTCCTCGCCGCCGCGGGAGAGCACGCGGTCCGTCCACTCGAGCAGACGAACCTCGAGGTCCTCGTGACGGGGGCCGCGGAGGTCGGGCCTTGGGGGGTCCGTCGGTTCACTCGGCGATTCGGCAAGCACTACCTTCGCGAGCGCACGTACATCCTCGACGTCTCCTCCGTCGGGCGCGGGGAGTTCGCCGCCCTCGAGCGTGAGGGGCTCCTCGTCTCGACGCCGGGAGATCCCGAGCTCGTGCAGGCCGTGAAGGCCGCCGCGCGGCACGAGGGCTACCGCCACGTCAAGGCCGAGCTGGCGATGCCCGGCGACGGCCACTTCGCACGGTTGCGCGGATGGAAGGCTGCGACCCTCGTCGCGCTCGAGCGGGGTCGGATCCCGGACCACCACTGCGAGGCCGACGCGTTGCCGCGCATCGATCCGTTGCAGATCGAGGCCGCGGCGCGTCTCGTCATCGGGACGACCCGGGAGCTGGACCGCATGGACATGCCGGCGGTCGCGCGGCGACGTACGATACGGTGAGGCGAAACCGCGTCTGCGTCCCCGTCCTTCGACCGATGCTCTCCGAGGCGGAAGCCTCGATCCACCTCAGCGCCGTTCCTCGAGGCGTGGGGAAGCAGTCGACGATCGCAGCGGCAGCCCTGAAGTTGACCCTCGCCGCGCCGCTCGATGGGGACGACGGAGCTGGGACCCGCGGAGGCATCCCGCCGTCCGTGCGCGGATGCTCCGTCCCGAGATCGCACGCGAGCGTCGCGGGCGTCTCCATGGGCGGCGGCGCGGCCTACAACGGCACACGCACGGCGAGCCTCGCGTGGTGGGAGGACCACGACTTCCGCTACCGGGAGCAGACGTGCGATCGGGAGGCGGGGCCTGGTCGTGGGTCGCGACGGCCCGCCTCCGCGCGCGCCCTTCCGCGAGGTCTACCATGTGACCTGCGCGAGCCGGGAACGCCGCGACACGGCGTACGGTGGGCGCGGGCCGTGGGCGTGCGGGCTGCTGCACGCGGGCGACGAGGTCGTGAACTGAAAACTACACGATGAGCGTGAGGAACCCGGCGAGATTCGAGAGGACGATCGCGCCCTGGACGACGCAGCTCGCGACGATGCCCGTGTCGAGGACGGCACGCGACGCTCGTCCACGGTGCCAGTTGCGCATGACGAGGTAGATCCCCACGAGTACGGCCGCGGCGCCCATCTTGACCCCCCAGAGCCCTGCCAACCCGTAGCCGTCGATCACGCCCGCGAGGAGGCCGTTCGACTCCCGCGCCTGCTCGGGGAAGGCCCGGAGGAGGATCGTGGTCGTGACGAGGTCGAGGATGACGAGGATCACGTATGCGTACCCAGCCAGGACCGGCTCGTAATGAGGGTCCTCCTCGACCTCAGCCACCTACGGCCGTCGGTTTGGCAGGATACAAAGGTGCCGGCCGCGCGAGCCGCGGCCGACGGGGTCCGACGTGCGAAAACGTGCGTCAGGCGACGGCCTTGGTCCGCGTGCCGGCCTGGCCTTTCTTGCCCTGGAACCGCGCCGCGTCGAGGTCGAGGTCGAAGTCCTTGTCCTTCGCGTTCGCCACGTCGAAGGACTCGGCGAGGTCGAGCTTGACCTCTCCTACCTTCTCCTGGCGGGCCTTCCGCTTCAATCTCCGTTCGGTCAACGCTTCACCTCTCGTGGGGTCCTTCGTCCCGTGTTCGATCGCGGGACCGGCGCGGGGAGCGCGCCGAGAGGCTCGATCGCGCTCTCGTCGCGGGCCACGAAATAGGTCCGCACGGCATGGCGCACGAGGTCGCTCCTGTTCACGAACGATCCTTCGCGGACCCGGCGGTCGATGGCCTCCAGATCGCGCTTCGGGATGCGCACGCTGACGACCTCGTCGTCCATGGTATACCCTTGTATACGCTGTGCGGCATGAAGGTTGTGATACTGTCCGGGGGCCGTTCGGACAGGTGACGGCGCGCGGCCGTCAGAGGCTCGGCTTCGGATCGTACGGATCCGGGAGGTGGATGCGCTCGTACCCGCCGTCCTCGGTGAGGATCGACATCTCGCTCCAGTCGATCGAGCCCATCTCGTACTCCTCAAGGAGCTTGACGCGCGCGCGGGCCCTCGTCGGCGGGGGCTCGGTCATCGCTTTCTTGATCTCCGCGTCCGTGAGGATGCGGTC
>DATDQL010000239.1:0-3977 GCA_035292305.1 Thermoplasmatota archaeon | reverse complement strand
GCCGGTCGATCCGCGTCTTCAACACGAACCGCCGGCTGCTGCGGGAGCTGTACGACATCAAGCGCGACGCCCCGTGGCTCGTTTCCGCCGAGGACGCGTACGCGCTCGTCGCCGTCGGCGGGCTCGTCACCGCGCTGCTCGCCGTCCTCGCGCCCGAGTTCTTCCGCGTCATCGTCGGGGGCTTCGAATGGGTCACCGGCATCGGGTACGCCGGCGGCGGCCGCACGATCGCCGAGGCCCGCGCGACGGACCTCGACGACCTCTACCGCGAGTACGGACCCCTCTTCTACGGCGCGATTGCCGGCCTGCTCCTCGTCGCGGGCAGCGTCGTGCGAGACCCGAGACCCGCGAACGTCACGCTCCTCGTGTGGTCGGCGTTCATGCTCGTCGCGGCCTTCGCGCAGATCCGGTTCAACTACTACTTCGCGGTCAACGTCGTGCTCCTCAACGGGTTCGTGCTCGCGAGCGTCGCGAAGCTCGTGCGCTGGGACGAGGCGTGGCACAACCTCGCCGATCCGCCTCCGGTCACGAAGGGCCGCAAGGCGGCCCCTGTGACGCGCTTGACCTGGAAGCAACCGGTCGCGGTCGGCGCGGTCGCGCTCCTCGTCCTCCCGGGCAACGTGTTCCTCTACGACGGAGCGGACACGTGCGGCGGAGGCGCGCCGTACCGGCCGGCCTGGTACGTCGCGCAATGCATGGGCGCGGACCGGGACATCCAGTACTGGACGGACGGCCTCCACTGGATGCGCGACCACACCCCGGACCCGGGCTTCGACGTCGCGGCGCTGCCGGACAAGGACTCGTTCCAGTATCCTGCCGGGGCCTACGGCGTGATCTCGTGGTGGGACTATGGCCACTGGGAAGAGGTCCTCGCCGAACGGCCACCGGTCGCGAACCCGTTCCAGCAGGCCGCGCCCTTCGCGTCCCGCTACTTCACGTCGCAGGACGAGGCCGCCGCGGAAGCGATGCTCGACGAGTGGAGCCCGGAATTCCCCGTGCGGTACGTCCTCATCGACGACGCCTCCGCCACCACGAAGTTCTACGCGATCACCGTGTGGGCCGGCTTCACGGAGTACGGCGACCAATCCGCGGAGCGGAGGCTCCCCGACGGGCGCGACGTCCGCCTGCCGGTCGTCGGTGAGCCGTACTCGCGCACCATGATGAGCCGCCTCTACCGCGACGACGGAGCGGACCTCGACCATTACCGGCTCGTGCACGAGGAGCGCATGACGAGCCTCATCGGGAACATCGTCGACGCGCAGAACGGCCGAATCGTCTCCTTCCAGGACATCCTCCAGTGGGGCAGCCCCGAGACCATGGAGCGCGACTACACGTCGCTCAACTACCGGTCCCGGGAGTTCGTGTGCGAAGGCCCGATCGACGCCGCCGACGTGTGCACGTCGGGTCGCTACGCGTACGACCTCGAGGTCCACTCCGCGCTGAAGATCTTCGAGCGCGTCCGCGGGGCACGTCTCGTCGGCACGGGTGAGCCGGGCGAACGCGTCGAGGCGATCCTCGAGCTTCGCGCGACGAACACGGGCCGCGTCTTCGATGTCACGAAAGAGACCACCGTCGGCCCCGATGGAAGGTGGAGCGTCCTCGTCGCGTACCCGACGACGGGGTTCCTCGGTGTGGACGCGGGCGGGACGGACTCCGACGTCGTCCCGAAGGGCGAGTGGCTCGTCGGGCTCGGGGGGACGTTCGAGAGGGCGCGCGTCGTCGTCGCCGCGCACGTGACCGAGGCGGACGTGCTCGAAGGGCGGACGGTGGAGGCTCGGTGATGCGCGGCACCGACCTCGTCTCTACCTTCCGCAGACCGGAGTGACCTCATCGAGAGACGAAGAGGCGTTGGCTCGAAACTCCGTCGCTCCGAGCCTCCGTTCGTCCGGGTTTTCCTGGCGGGCGCCAACCGGTCCGTTGCCTCCCGCCAGGTTCACCCGGAGGAACGGAGGAACGAAGGATCGGAGGTCGCGCCTTGTTCGCCCCCTCGAGGCTTCGGACTTTCGAGCCAAGGCCGAAGAGACGAAGCCCGTCCTTCGTCTCTTCCTCGCTTGGTCTCTTCGAGGAACGCATTCCGGTCGCAGCGTATCAAGCCGCGATGACGCGACTACGCGATGACGCGATGGATGCCGGGCAAAGGACGACTGACACAGCCGTCCTCAAGCCGGCTCGAGCATCAGCCACACCCACAGGGCCGCGAGCGCGTAGCCCGTGGACTTGCGGCCTTTCGTGAGCGCGGCCTGGCCCTTCACGGCCTCGAGCTCGCCGGCGTCGAACCACAGCGCGTGGCACGCGGCGCACACGTCGATCTCGACGTGGGCCGCGCCCTTGTCACCGTCGACCGTGACGTCGACGATGCGCATGGTCTTCCTGCACGAGGGGCACACGACCCCCATCCTCCCGTGCTCGAGCGCCTTCGCGACGTTGTCGCGCGCGGCGTCGTCGAGGAGGTCGGCGACCTCCTCGCCCGCGAGGAACGCGCCGTGGCGGCAGCGCTCGACGACGACACCGTCCGCGCGTGACTCCTCGGTGAGCGGTCCAGAGCATCGGGGGCAGGCGGTCATGGGCGGATGTTCTCCGCGATGTCGACCAGGTCGCGGTCGCAGTACGTGCACCGGAGGCGCAGGCTCCCGTTGTGGTGGACCTGGAACCGGGTCGTGACGGGCTCGTGGTTCGTGACGCAGTTGGCGTTCGAGCAGCGCACGAGGCCGTGGACGACGTCGGGGAGCTTCACGCGGTCCTTGCGCGCGACCTCGTACTCGCGGATGATGTTCACGGCGGCCCGCGGCGCGATGAGGGCGATGCGGTCGACCTCGCGGCGCTCGAGCTCCCGGTCCTCGATCTTCACGATGTCCTTGCGGCCGTGCGCGCCCTGGACGTTCATGACGACGGAGACGACCGACGTCGCGCCCTCGCGCGGGAGGCCCAGGATGCGCAGGACCTTGAGCGCCATCCCGGGCTCGATGTGGTCGATGACGGTGCCGTTGCGGATGGGCGTCACTTTGAGCTCTTTCAAGGGTGCGCCCCCTGGGCGCCGTAGGATTCGAGACCGAGCACCAGGCTGAGCAGAGCCATCCTCACCGGCACGCCGTTCGCGGCCTGCTCGAAGTACTTCGCGGCCGGCATGCGGTCGACCTCGGGGTCGATCTCGCCGACGCGCGGGAGCGGGTGGAGGACGACGAGGCCCTTCTTCCCCTTCGCGACGAGGTCGGCGGTCACGCGGTACGTGCCGGCGACGCGGCGGTACTCCTCGAGGTCCGGGAAGCGCTCCTTCTGGATGCGCGTGACGTAGAGGACGTCGGCGTCGGCGATCACGGCCTCGGGGTCGCGCTCGCGTTCGATGCGCGCGCCGAGCTTCGCGAGCTCCGCTTCCGTCTCCTTCGGGAGCTGGAGCGCGGGGGGCGCCACGAAGACGAGCTGGGCGCCGAAGCGAGCGAGCGCGTTCGCGAGCGAGTGCACGGTCCGACCGTACTTCAGGTCGCCGAGGAGAGCGATGCGCTGGTCTCCGACGGGGCCCTTCGTGCGTTGGATCGTGAAGAGGTCGAGGAGCGTCTGCGTCGGGTGCTGCCCGGCGCCGTCGCCGGCGTTGAGGACGGGGACCGGGCTCGCCTCCGCGGCGAGCCGGGCCGCGCCTTCGCGGGGGTGGCGCAGGACGATCGCGTCCGCGTAGCTCGCGACCATGCGGATCGTGTCCTGGAGAGTCTCGCCCTTCGCGAGCGAGGTGGACGCGGCCTCGGAGATCGTGAGGGTCTGCCCCCCGAGGCGCGACATCGCGGATTCGAAGCTGAGCCGCGTGCGCGTCGAGGGCTCGAAGAAGAGGTTCGCGAGGACGCGGCCGCGTGCGAGGTCGAGCGAGCCGCCCTTCTGGACGCGGTCCGCCATGCGTTCGGCGACCGCGAGCACGGTCTGCATGTCCTCGACGCTCAGGTCTTGGATGTGGACGACGTGGCGGCCGGCGAACGCGGGCAGGACTGCAC
>DATDQL010000238.1:0-3353 GCA_035292305.1 Thermoplasmatota archaeon | reverse complement strand
GCACGGCGCTCGCGACGGGGGAGAGCGTGGGCCAGGTGTCGAGCCAGACGCTCCCGAACCTCCGCACCATTGACGCGGCGGCCGACGTCCCCGTCCTGCGCCCGCTCCTCGGGCACGACAAGAGCGAGATCGTCGCGCTCGCCGAGGGTTGGGGGACCTTCGACATCAGCAAGGGGCCGGAGGTCTGCGACGTGCTCGGCCCGGATCGGCCGATGACGCGATCGGACCCGGCGCAGGCGACCGCGGAGGAGGTGAAGCTGCCGGCCGAGCTCATCGAGCGGCTGCTCGACGGGCTACGGTCGGTCGCCCTCTGAGCCGGGAGGAAGGAGGCGCGCGAGCCCCTCCGCGTGGCGCTCCGCGGCGTCCGCGAGCCGCGCGAGCGCGGCACGGTGCTCGGGCGGCGCATCCTTCGAGGCACGGCGGAGCACGGCGGACTCGGTCTCCTTGAGGTCGATGAACGACCTGAGGATCTCGCCGCGGTCGGGCTCGGGCACGGTCGCCGACCGCACGGGCGTCGTGCCCCGGCTCGCGGTCCAGGCGGCGAGGATCTCCTCGAGATCGTGGATGCTCGACAGGGCGTTCGCGGAGATGTCGTCGAGGATGCGGCGCCCTTCCGCATCCTTCAGGAGTTCGCGCAGCTGACGGAGTCCGCGTTGGACGAGGGCCTCCTCGATGAGGTGCACGGTGCGGAGCCCGTCGAGGGGATCGTCCACCCGCGCGAGCGCGTCCCGAGCCATGGCGCGCTGTGCATGCCGCCGTCGGCCCATCAAACCTCATGGTACGGTCGTCAGCGGGGGATTCAAGCACGAGCGCGCGTTGCCGCCCACGCTGCCGCGCCGATCGCGGCGGAAAGCGCGACCCACCCCCAGAACGAGGCTTTCCGCGTCTTGTGGCGGAAGACGAGCGCCCCCGCGACGAGCCCTGGAACGCCGAGCGGGGTGGGACCGAGAGCGAGGACGGCCTCCGGGATGCGCCGACGGCGCGCCTTCGCGAGGCCCTTGTCGACCCCCATCGCGACGAAGGCCACGGCCGAGGCGCCAAGAACGAGGCCCGTCAGGAGGTCCACGCGGGCGGATGGCTCGATACCCTTATCTCGCTCTCCGCAGCCTCCGCGCATCGTGCCGCCGCGGACCATGGCCGAGAAGGTGCTCGCCCGGGCCTCCGAGCGCGACCGCGTGGACCCGGGCGACGTCGTCGTCGCCAAGGTCGACGTCGCCATGAGCCACGACAACGCCGCTCTCATCGCGAACACGTTCCGCAAGATCCCGGTGCGGACGCTCTGGGACGCCTCCCGCGTCGTGCAGGTCCTCGACCATCGCTCGCCCGCTCCGGACGTCGACACGGCGTCGAAGCACAAGGCCGTCCGCGAGTTCGTCAAGGAGCACTCCATCCGCAACTTCTACGACGTGGGCGAGGGGATCTGCCACCAGGTCCTCGTCGAGAACGCGCACGTGAAGCCCGGCGACCACGTCGTCGGCACCGACAGCCACACGTGCACGTACGGCGCGATCGGCGCGTACGCGTACGGCGTCGGCGCGACGGAGATGGCCGCTGTTTGGGCCTCCGGTGAGCTCTGGCTCAGGGTCCCCGGGACGCTCCGCGTCGAGGTCCGCGGCCGCCTCGCCCCCGGCGTGTTCGCGAAGGACGCGGCGTTGCGGCTCGTCGGCGACGTGAAGGCCGACGGCGCGGCCGGCCTCTGCGTCGAGTACGCGGGCGCCGCGGTCGAGGC
Source organism: Thermoplasmatota archaeon (assembly GCA_035292305.1). Classification (GTDB taxonomy): domain Archaea; phylum Thermoplasmatota; class SW-10-69-26; order JACQPN01; family JAJPHT01; genus DATDQL01. The sequence continues at coordinate 1,624 of DATDQL010000238.1, read as the reverse complement.
CATGTCCGTGAGCGAGCGGATGACCCTCTGCAACCTCGGCGTCGAGATGGATGCGGACGCCGCGATGGTCCCGACCGACGCGACGACCACGGCGTACCTCGCCGGGCGCGGGCTGCCGGACGCGCCGTCGCTGCGTCCCGATCCAGGGGCGCGCGTCGAGCGCGAGGTCATCGTCGACCTCGACCGGCTCGAGCCCCAGGTCGCGTGCCCCCACCGCGTCGACAACGTGAAGCCGGTCGGGGACGTCGTCGGCACCCCCGTCCACCAGGCGTTCCTCGGCTCGTGCGTGAACGGCCGCCTCGACGACCTCCAAGAAGCGGCCCGCGTCCTGCGCGGCCGCAAGGTGCACCCGGACTGCCGCCTCATCGTCACACCGGCGTCCCGCGAGGTCCTCCTCGGCGCGATGCGCGACCGCACGATGGAAACGCTCGTCTAGGCGGGCGCCGTCGTCGGCACGCCCGGGTGCGGCCCCTGCATGGGCGCCGCGGGGGGCCTGCTCGGGCCCGGCGAAACGTGCATCGCCTCGTCGAACCGGAACTTCAAGGGCCGCATGGGATCGCCCGAGTCGTTCGTCTACCTCGGCAGCCCCGCGACGGTCGCGGCGTCGGCCGTCGAGGGCCGCATCGCGGACCCGCGGACGTACCTCTGACGAAGGTCGCGTGGTATAAGAGGCCCCACGTCGAATGCGGACGCGTGCCGGACTCGGCGGACGTCGTGCTCGAGACCTTCGCGCTCCTCGCCTCGAAGGCGAGGCCCACGCGGGTCCTCGTCGTGACCGACCGCCCGGAGCTTGCGACCGCCGTCCGGGGAGCAAGCGAGGTCCCGTTGCTCGTCGCGACCTCGAACCGTGACGTCGCCGACGAGGCGGGCGGCCGCGGCGCCCGCGTCCTCCATCTCGCGGACCCGCTCGCCTCGGGGCTCGCGCTCTTCCCGCAGATCAAGGAGATCCTGCTCAACGCGTACCTCGACGGCAGCGTCGCGCCCGAGGACCGTGTCCTCTGCCTCGCGGGCAGCGGCGAGGCCTTGGACGTCATCGTGCTGTTCGACGTCGCGCGCGACCTCGAGCTCGGCCACCTCCGGGAGGAGATCGGCGCCCGGGTCTCGATGGCGCTCGTCGAGCGCGTCCTGCGCCTCGCGGCCGAGCTCTCCCGCGAAGGCCGCGAAGGGAAGCCCGTCGGCACGCTCTTCGTCCTGGGCGACTCGGACGCGGTCCTCGGACACTCGAGGCAGGCCGTCCTCAACCCGTTCGAAGGCCACCCGCCCGCCGCTCGCAACCTCCTCGCGGACGACGCGTGGGAGACCGTGAAGGAGTTCGCGCAGCTCGACGGCGCGTTCGTCATCCGCGAGGACGGCGTCGTGCTCGCTGCCGGCCGCTACGTGCAGCTCGACCACGCCGGCGAACTCCAGGCCGGCCTCGGGGGACGCCACCTCGCCGCGGCCAGCATCACGCGCGCCACGCGCGCCATCGCGGTCGCCATCTCGAGCAACGGCGCGATCCGCGTCTTCAAAGACGGAAGAGTCGTGATGATGGTCGGGAAGCTCTGACGACCTTCCCGACCAGCATTCACCTTGCCCGCAGGCACGGTGTGATGATGGTCGGGAAGCTCTAAAGATGCGTCCGCGG
>DATDQL010000237.1:0-3323 GCA_035292305.1 Thermoplasmatota archaeon | reverse complement strand
GGCTGGGAGAACGGAGGCATGACCATGCACCGCTCAGGTTGGGCTCTCGTCGCGATCTTGGTGGCCATCGTCGCCGCGTCTGGAGCGACGGCCGTCCACAGCGCCGGGTTCCTCGAGCTCGACGGTGGGGTCGTGGACGCGCCGGGTGGGGTGCCGCACGACTGGGACGCGCTCTTCGACGCGGCCGGCGATCCGATCGCGGTCGGCGGCGACCTCGTGTTCTCGACGTTCGACGCCGACGCCTCGACGCCCGACCGGTCGTACCACGACAGCTCCGACAAGGACGGCGACGACACGACCGCGTGGCAGTGCGGGGACGTGAACAACCCGACGCCGAAGAACGAGATCCTGAACGCGTACGCGGCGTACTTCCGCACGGACGTCGGGGCGCCGTTCCTCTACTTCGGATTCGAGCGCGCGACGAACAACGGGAACTCGTTCATGGGCTTCTGGTTCCTGCAGGGCGAGACAGGATGCACGGCGATCGCCGACGGCGGCGACGGGAACTTCACCGGCGGCCACGCCGTCGGCGACCTCCTCGTCCTCAGCGACTTCACGGGCGGCGGCACGCTGAGCACGATCCAGGTGTTCCGCTGGGACCCCACCGTGCCCGGAAACCTCGACCTCGTCTTCACCGGCGCCGACTGCCAGACGTCGGACCCCTCGGATGCCGCCTGCGGCCGCGTGAACTCCGCGGCGCTCACGACCCCGTGGCCGCCGGGCAGCGCGACGGCGCTCCCGACGAACACGTTCTTCGAGGGCGGCATCGACCTCGGTTCGCTCTTCGGCGCGGAGCTGCCGTGCTTCACGACCGTGCTCGCAGAGACGCGCACGTCGCAGTCCACGACGGCCCAGTTGAAGGACTACGCCGGCGGGACCTTCAAGACGTGCGACGCGCGCATCTCGATCGGGCCCGAGTCCGCGGACAACCCGGTCGGGACGACGCACGAGATGACCGTGCTCGTCGAGACGGACGTGGACGGCGACGGGACGTTCGAGCCCGCCGTCGGGGTCCTCGTCACGGGCACGATCACGGGTGGCCCCGGCGAGTTCGTCGGCGGCAACACGTGCACGACCGGCGAGGACGGCACCTGCACGCTGACGATCACGTCGATCAAGTCCGGCACGACCACGGTCGAGGCGTCCGCGGACGTGCTCGTCGGCGCGACGACGCTCCACCGCACGACGGACGGGGACGACGGCAGCTCGGGCCCGGCAGGCAAGACGTGGCACCCCGTCGCGTCGACGACCGTGACGACGCCCTCGTCCGCGACGATCGTGCTCGGCGGCGCCGTGAACGACACTGCGTTCGTGAGCGGCGACCTCGGGCCGCTCGGCGGCACCGTGTCGTTCTTCGTCTGCGCGCCCTCCGAGACCAGCGGGGACCCGCCGGCGTGTCCGACCGGAGGCTCGCCCATCGGCTCACAACCGGTGAACAGCGACGGCGTCGCGGTCTCGGCCGACTTCACGCCGAGCGCGGCCGGAACATGGTGCTTCCGCGCCGAGTACTCGGGCGACGCGACGTACCTGCCCTCCTCCGACGGCCTCCCCTCCGAGTGCTTCGAGGTGACCCAGGCAACGCCGGTGATCGCGACCGCATCGGACCCGACGGGGGACGTCGCCGGCGCAGCGTCCGCGTCGGACGTCGCGACCGTCTCCGGGCCCGGCGCGGTCCCGACGGGCTCCGTCGCGTTCTATCTCTGCGGCCCGTCGGACGTGACGGTCGAGGGTTGCCCGAGCGGCGGCGCGGCCGTCGGCTCGGTCGATCTCGTCGCGGGTGCCGCGACCTCGCCCGTTGCCGACGGTCCGTTCGGCCTCGGCAAGCACTGCTGGCGCGCCGAATACTCGGGCGATGCGAGCTACTTCCCTGCGAGTCACACGGACGCCTCGCTCGAGTGCTTCACCGTCCTCACGCCGATCTCCTCGCTCGACAAGGCCGTGCGGCTCCTCCCCGACGGCGAGTTCGGCCCGTCCACCACGGCCGCGCCCGGCTCGCTCGTCGAGTTCCGCCTCACGTACTCGAACGACGGGAACTCCGACGCGACCGGCGTCGTCGTCACGGACCCGCTGCCCGAGCACACGGCGTTCGATTCCTGCGACCCGCCGACGTGCACGGTCGACGCGGGCATCGTCTCGTTCGCCCTCGGCACCGTCGAGGCGGGCGGCTCGCGCGAGGTCACGTTCGTGGTCGTCCTCGAGGGCGCCTTCGACGAGGCGGAGACGACGATCGAGAACGTCGCGACCGTCGACACGGACGAAGAGGACCCGTCCGATTCGCCGCCCGTGACGATCGTCGTCCCGGCCGCGCCCGACCTCCATCTCGTGAAGACGACGGACGACGCCGCGGCCACGGTCGGCGGCGCGGTCACGTTCAACATCGCCTACTGGAACGAAGGCGACGAGAACGTCGCAAGCGCCACGATCACGGACACGATCCCCGCGGGCACGACCTTCGCGTCGTGCACCGGAGGCTGCGCCGAGTCCGGCGGCGTCGTGACGTGGGCCGTCGCGGTCCCAGCGCACACGAGCGCGCTCCAGCCCGCAGGCAACGTCTCCCTCACCGTCGTCGTCGAGGAGCTCCTCGGCTGCGAGGTGTGCAACACCGCGACCATCGCGAGCGCGGAGCAGGACGGCGGCGCCGTCGCGGACGAGTCGACCGCGTGCCTCGACATGGTCACCGACGCCTCCGGCGCCGCGAGCGCCGGCGCAGCGTACGCCGCGCGGACGGGGTTCGAGCTCGTGGACGAGCTCGTCCCGAAGGCGGACAGCTACCAGGACGGACCCGGTGCCGCAGACGAGACCGTAACGGGCCCCGGCGTCTTCCTGCCCTCGCAGCTCCGCATCGCCACGTTCACGGCGTCGTCCGCGAGCACGGTGACCTCGAGCATCGCGCACCAGGTCAGCATCTCGGAGGTGACGAACGTCGACGTCCTCGGCGGCCTCGTCGTCGCCGAGAAGGTGCGCTCCTACGCCGAGACGCACGCGGCCGGCGCGTCCGCGGGCTACACGGCGTCCGGGGCGTGGTTCGACGGTCTCTTCGTCGACGGCGCGCCCGTCGCCAACGTCGCGCCGAACACGAGGATCGACCTCGGCGGCGGCGCGTACGTCATGCTCCGCGAGGAGATCGGCGCCGCGCAGGTGCCGGGCGGGCTCTCCGGCGGCGAGACGTCCTCCGACCTCATGGTCAACATGATCCGCGTCCACGTCGCCGGCATCGACATCGTCGTCGCGCAGGCCGTCGCGCACGCCGAGTTCCCGCGCGCGATCTCCTGCGACCCCGACCCCGAGGCGGACGTGGACGCAGACGCCGTCGTGTACCGCGC
>DATDQL010000236.1:0-10532 GCA_035292305.1 Thermoplasmatota archaeon | reverse complement strand
GTCGTGACGCACGCCGACGTCGACCAACGACAGCTTCAGCATGGAGACCATGTCCTCGACGCGACGCGGTGGCAGGAAGCGCAGGTCGAGGTCGAAGGCGCAGCGCTCCGGGACCACGTTCTGCGCGACGCCACCGTGGATGCCGGTGATCGCGAGCGTGGGCTGGCCGAGGAGCGCGTGCCCGCCCGAGAGGCGCGTCGAGGCGAGCTTCCCGACGGCCTTGAGGGCGAGGAGCACCGCGTTCTCGCCCTTCTCCGGCATCGATGCGTGCGCCGCCCGGCCGTGCACCGTGATCCGCGCCCAGAGCACGCCCTTCTCGCAGCTGCCGACCTCGAGGTCCGTCGGCTCCCCGACGACCGCGGCCTCGATCCCGTCGAGGCGCTTGTCAGCAACGAGGCGCTCCGCCGCCGCCATCGTGGTCTCCTCGTCCGTGGTGAGCACCACCGCGAGCGGGCCGCGCGAGTCCTCGGCGACCGCGAGGAAGCAGCCCACGGCGCCGAGCATGTCCGTCGCCCCGCGACCGTGGACGCGGCCATCCTCGACCGCGCCCGAGGAGGGCGCGCGCGTCCACCCCTCCCCGGCGGGCACGACGTCGACGTGGCCGCTGAGGGCGAAGCGTGGCTCGCGGCGACGCGCGACGAGCGCGCCGCCCGCCTCGTCGAGGCGGAAGCCGGCGGCGCCGAGGATCTCCGCCGCGTGGCGCAGCGGGCCACCGGACCCGTCGGCCGCCGCGCGCACGAGCGCCGTCGTGTGCCGCGCGGCCGCGTCCCGCATCGCAGCGGGAACGCGCCGTCCCGCCTTGAAGGCGCGGGAACGCCGGCACAAGCCTTATCAGCCGGCGGCGACCGTCCCGCAGCGTTGCGCGAAGCCGTCGTCCCCTCCGCCGACCGAGACGTCGCGCGCGCGGCCGTGCTCGACGTACTCCGTCGCGAGGACGCGCACGTCCCGGAAGCTACGCACACGCACCTCCGGTTCTCCCGTTGGCGCCGCGATTCGTTCGCGTTCGGGCGCGATGGCTACGTCGGGCTGCACAGGCACACCGGTGATGTCGAGACGACACTCCGCGTCGCCGTGCGCGCGACCGCGCCGCGGGCCGCGCTCGTCTGGACGAGTGTCGTGGCGGTCGTCGTGACCCTCGCGCTCTTTACCTTCCAGCCGCGCCCCTGGTTCTGGGTCGGCGCCGCCGTCGTCCTATGGCCCGCCTGGATCGCCGCGGTCATCCTCGACCTGAGCGCGCGCGCCGGCAGCCGGGCGATGGAGCAGGGCCTCCTCGACGACGTCGCCGAGGAGCTGCGCAGCCGGGGCCAGGTCGTGCTGTCGAGATCCGAGGTCCGCCGCAGGCGCTTCGAGGAGGAGCTCGAAGGCGAGATCGCCGAGAAGCGCCTCCGCCAAGCGCGGTCGACGAAGCGCTGAACTCCGGGCCCCGAGGACCCGCCGGGCCCCGTCCCAGGCCTCGAACGCCCAGGGCAAACCTCTTGAAGGGGGCCCCCTTTGCCGACCCGCCCCCGCAGGGTGGTCGCTCTTGGTCAGCCCCGTGATCCTCGCTTCCGCAGGTGCCGGTATCGTCGCGCTTTGTGCAAGCGCGCTCCTCGCCTACCTCGTCATGCGCGAGAGCCCCGGCAACGAGAGGATGCAGGACATCAGCCGCGCCGTGCGCGAGGGCGCGATGGCGTTCATGCGCCAGGAGTACACGGTCGTCGCGGTCGTCGCGGCCCTACTGACCGCGGTCTTCGTCGTCATCGGCGTCGCGACGGGCGACGTGTTCTGGTACGTCACCGCCGGCGGCTTCGTGTTCGGGGCGATCCTCTCCGCCCTCGCCGGGTTCCTCGGCATGGCCGTCTCCGTCCGGGCGAACGCCCGCGTCGCCGAGAAGGCGCGCGCGGGACTCGGCCCGGCGCTCGCGCTCTCCTTCCGTGCGGGCGCCGTCAACGGCTTCTCCGTCGTCGGCCTCGGCCTCCTTGGCATCACCATCCTGTATTCGATCCTCACCGGGCCGCTCGGCTTCGCGGTCTGCTCGGTCGGCCTCTACCTCATCGGCTTCGCGTTCGGCGCGTCCCTCATCACCCTCTTCGCGAGGATCGCGGGGGGCATCTACACGAAGGCCGCCGACGTCGGCGCCGACCTCGTCGGCAAGATCGAGGCAGGCATCCCCGAGGACGACCCGCGCAACCCGGCCGTCATCGCGGACAACGTCGGCGACAACGTCGGCGACTGCGCCGGCATGGGCGCCGACCTCTTCGAGACGTATGTCGTCACGATCATCGCCACGATGGCCGTCGCCGGCACCGCCACCGTGTACGCAGGAACGGCCGGCCTCGGCGAGACGGGCATCCTGTTCCCCCTCGCCCTCGCCGCCTTCGCGGTCGTCGCGAGCATCGTCGGGCTCGTCTTCGTCCGCCTGCCGAGGTCCGGCAACATCATGGGCGCGCTCTACGCCGGGATGATCGCGACCGTCCTCGCGGGAGCCGTCGGTTTCTACGGCGTGACCGTCTGGCTCGGCGTCGACATCCGCTTCTACTACGCGAGCCTCGTCGGCCTCGGGCTCACCCTCGGCCTCGTCTTCATCACGGACTACTACACGGCGAAGGGGTACAAGCCCGTCCTCAGCATCGCGAACGCGAGCACGACGGGGCCCGCGACGAACATCATCCAAGGGCTCGCTGTCGGACTCGAATCCGTCGCCCTCCCCGCCGTGCTCGTCGTCGCCGGCCTCATCGTCAGCTTCCTCCTCGGCGACGCCGTCGGCGCGGGCCTCGGCCTCTACGGCATCGCGATCGCCGCCGTCGGCATGCTCAGCGTCGCCGGTTTCGTCGTCGCGCTCGACACGTACGGCCCCATCACGGACAACGGCGGAGGCATCGCAGAGATGAGCGACCTCCCGAAGGACGTCCGCAAGGTCACCGACGCGCTCGACGCCGTCGGCAACACGACGAAGGCCACCACGAAAGGCTACGCCATCGGGTCCGCCGCGCTCGCCGCCCTCGTCCTCTTCGCGGACTACGTCGACCACGCGAGCGAAGCCGCCGGTCGCAAGCTCGTCTTCGAGCTCGCCGACCCGTTCGTCCTGAGCGGCCTCCTCCTCGGCGCCGCCGTCGTGTTCCTGTTCGCCGCCTACGCGATGCGCGCCGTCGGTCGCGCCGCGTTCAGCGTCGTGAACGAAGTGCGCCGTCAGTTCCGCGAGCGCCCGAACATCATGAAGTACAAGGACGAGCCCACGGAGGCGAACCGGCCCGACTACGCCACGTGCGTCCAGATCGTCACGAAGGCCGCCCTCAAGGAGATGGTCGTCCCCGGAGCGCTCGCCGTCGTCACCCCGCTCGCCGTCGGCTTCATCCTCGGCCCGCTCGCCCTCGGCGGATTCCTCATCGGCATCATCGTCGCCGGCCTCGCGCTCGCCCTCCTCATGGCGAACGGCGGCGGCGCCTGGGACAACGCGAAGAAGGCCATCGAAGACGGCCTCCACGGCGGCAAGGGCAAGGACGCCCACAAGGCCGCCGTCGTCGGCGACACCGTCGGCGACCCGTTCAAGGACACCGCCGGACCCGCCATCAACCCCCTCATCAAGGCCATCAACACGATCAGCGTCATCTTCGCAGCGCTCATCGTCAGCGGATCGCTGCTCGGTGGCCTCTGAGGAAAGGACGGACCGTTCCGAGCTGTGGCGCATCGCGTTGTCGCGCGAGGGTCGCGTGGTGCCGCATTGGGAGGCGCTCGACGCGCTGCTCGACGTGGTCGGGGTCGATGCGGTGCGCGGATGAGGTCGAACGGGGGGCGGTCGCGGTCGGGGCGGCGCGACCTTGAAATAGGTCGACCGGGATAGGCGGGCCCGCCCGGGTCGTTTCCGGGCGCGATATCCTGGGTCCGTGGGGTAGCTTGGTCCATCCTTGGTGGTTCGGGACCACTAGACCGCGATTCAAATTCGCGCGGACCCACTGTTGCCCCGTGGGGGGCCTTTCGTTCGTTCTGGGGGCCGGAGGCCCCCTTGTGGAGTGTGCACGGATCCGGCCGTGCTTCGCGGACCACTAGACCGCGATTCAAATTCGCGCGGACCCACTGTTGCCCCGTGGGGGGGCTCCGGCTTGACCGCATCGAGGAACCGCACGAGTTCCATCCCGGCGCCCGTCCCGGATGAGCGGTGTCAGGCGATCGGCGGCCCGAGCAGCGAGTCCGTCACTCGATGACGAGCGTCGCTTTCATCCCGGCCTCGTAGTGGCCGGGGACGAAGCACGCGATCTCCCACGTACCTTTCGTGGTCTCCGGGAAGGATGCACGGATCCAGACGTCCCCGCTCTTCTCGACCTCCAATTCTTGGAGCATGCCTTCGGTCTCGATCTCGACCTTCGCTGGCATGTAGACGAACACGTCCGCCGGTACAGTCGCGAAGAGCGTCGTCTCGAACCCGTGAGGGGCACCGTCCTCCTCCGTCACGACCTGACCGAACATGATCTCGTGGTCGATCTCGCCGGTGTTCCGAACGTGGATGCCGACGAGCTTGGTCGCGGGGGCGCGGAACACGCCCCCCTTCGCGCCAGCGCCGTCCGCGAAATACAGTTCTCCCATGTCGATGGCGATCTCCGCCTCGATGCGGCTCGGCTTGCGGTCCGAAGATCCGGTGGACAAGTTCCCTTCGTCGTCGGACCCGTCCGTTTCGTCCTGGGGCTCGTTCGAGGGCGAACCCATGCAACCGGCGAGCGCGACGACGAACGCGAAGACGAGCGGGCTGCTGCGACCGCGAAGGCTGAACATGCGAGCGAAGGCATCGGGTGCGGATGGATAAGGACCCCCGTCCTCGGGTCGTCTCGCGTCTAGGGAGGCGGCTCGAACCGGGACGAGCGGCGCCGAGCGGCGGTCTCTGTTCCGGCGTCGCGCGCGTCGTTCTCAGGATAAGGATTCGGCGCAAGCCCTATGCTCAAGCCGGGCCCGAGGCCCTGCCGTGAGTCCATGAGCGATCGACCCGAGACGGAAATGTGGGCGTTCGTCGCGACGCTCGTTGGAGGCGTCCTCATCGTCATGGCTGCGCTCATGGGCGCGTTCATGATGTCGTTCGTCGGTCCGTTCTCCGGCGGCATGGTGTGGATGATGGGCGGATACGCCCCGTCCCCGGGCTGGCTTCTCGGCATGGGCGCGTGGATGGTCCTCTGGGGCGTCGCGACGGGAGCCGTCGTCATCGCCGGCGCCGTGCGCATCCGCGCGGGGGGTCCGGACACGCTCGGCTGGGGCGTCGCGGTCGTGGTCGCGGCGTGCCTGAGCCTGTTCGCGATGGGTGGCTTCCTGTTCGGCGCCGTCCTGGCGGTCGTGGGAGGGGTCGTGGCGATCGCTGCGGCGTCCTCGTCACGGGCCCCGGCCGGAAGGAGAGTGGCTTGAGTTGCACCTCCAGGTCCAGAAGTTCGCCGCCTCCGTCGCCGCGCTGTTCGGCGGGGTCTACTTCCTGTGCGCCGCCGTCGTCGTGGTGGCTCCCGCGTTCGCGACGGCGTCGTTCGGCATGCTCTTCCACCTCCTCAACGTGGAGACGCTGATGTTCGGCCTCACCGCAGGTGCCGTGCTCGGCGGCCTCGTCCAGGTGACGCTCTACTCGGACGTCATCGCATGGGCGGTGGGGGCGCTCGCCGTGCACTTCCTCGCGCAGCAGGCGCGCCCGGCGGGGCGGTGACCGGATGGTGAACGCGATCGCGGCCGCCAAGGATCCCGTGTGCGGGATGTCGGTCGACCCTGTGAAGGCGATGGCGATCCGCCACGGCGGGAGGACGTTCTACGTCTGCTCGGCCCAGTGCCGCGAGAAGTTCCTCAAGGCGCCTGACAAGTACGCTCAGGGGGCGTGACGTTGCCGACATTGCGGACGGCAGGGGTCGGCGAGTACCCGCGCCGCGTGGCCATCGAGCACGAGACCCGCCCCACCGTGCGGTACGTGTGGGCGGTGACACGGATCGCGCTCGGCTTCGTCTTCCTCTGGGCTTTCCTCGACAAGCTCTTCGGTCTCGGCTTCGCGACGCCGCCCGCACGCGCGTGGCTCGCCGGCGGATCGCCGACGCGGGGGTTCCTTTCGGGCGTCGCGGGACCCTTCGCGGGTGCCTTCAACGCCATCGCCGGAAACGCGTTCGTGGATTGGGTGTTCATGATCGGTCTCCTCGGGATCGGACTCGCCCTAGTCCTCGGCATCGGGGTCCGGATCGCTGCCGTCTCCGGCGCGACGATGCTGCTCCTCATGTGGCTCGCGGTCCTCCCCATCGTGAACAACCCGTTCCTCGACGACCACCTCGTGTACGCGCTCGTGCTCGTGGGCCTCGCGCTCGAACGCGCCGGACGAACGTGGGGCCTCGGTCGATGGTGGGGTTCGCTCCCGCCCATCGCGAGGAATCCATGGCTCGAATGAGCGCGCCCGCGGAGCGCCCCGGCCTGGCGACCTCGACCCCCTCGTGGACCAGGCCTTCGTGACGTTCGACTCCCCTGGAGTCGGCATGGCATCTGCGCGAAACGGCGGGGGGGTGGCCGGCACGTACTTGCGCTGGTCGCCGGGTTCGCAGGAGCGGCGATGACGGCGTACACGTGCCCGATGCATCCCGAGGTCCGCACGCAGGGACCGGGGGACTGCCCGAAGTGCGGGATGGCGCTCGAACCACGGGACGCCTCGGCCGAGGAGCCGGAACAAGCCGAGCTGCGGTCGATGACGCGCCGGTTCTGGCTCGGCGTCCTGTTCTCGGCGCCGCTGCTTGCGGTCGCGATGGGCAAGTACGTCCCCGGCCAGCCGCTCGAAGGCATCGTCGAGCCGCGGACGATGGCTTGGGTCGAATTGCTGCTCGCGACGCCCGTATGTGCGTGGGGGGCGTGGCCGTTCTACGTACGCGCCGCGAGCAGCGTCGTTCATCGCAGTCTCAACATGTTCACCCTCATCGGGCTCGGGGTCAGCGTCGCGTACGCGTTCAGCGTCGTCGCGACGCTCGTGCCGGGCGCGTTCCCGCCGGGCTTTCGCGACGAGCACGGCAACGTCGGCGTCTACTTCGAGGCGGCGGCCGTCATCGTCACGCTGGTCCTCCTCGGCCAGGTCATGGAGCTGCGGGCACGCAGACGCACCGGCGCGGCCATCCGCGCGCTCCTGGGGCTCGCGCCGAAGACGGCGCGGCGCGTCCGGCCGGACGGCTCGGAGGAGGACGTCCCGCTCGAGGATGTCCAGAGGGGCGAGGTCGTGCGCGTCCGGCCGGGGGAGAAGGTGCCCGTCGACGGCGTCGTCCTCGAAGGACGCAGCAGCGTCGACGAGTCGATGGTGACGGGCGAGCCCATTCCCGTCGAGAAGAACGCGGGCGACAAGGTCATCGGCGCCACCGTGAACGGGACCGGGAGCCTCGTCGTGAGGGCGCAACGCGTGGGGCGCGACTCGCTCCTGTCGCAGATCGTGCACATGGTCGCCGAGGCGCAGCGCAGCCGCGCGCCGATCCAACGCCTCGCGGACACCGTGAGCGGCTGGTTCGTCCCGGTCGTGGTCCTCGTCGCGGTCGTCACGTTCATCGCGTGGACCTTGTGGGGGCCCGCGCCGGCCCTCGCTTTCGGGACGATCAACGCCGTCGCGGTGCTCATCATCGCATGCCCATGCGCGCTCGGTCTCGCGACGCCTATGAGCATCATGGTCGCCACGGGCAAGGGCGCGACCGGAGGCGTGCTGTTCAAGGACGCGGCGGCCATCGAGTCCATGCGGAAGGTCGACACTCTCGTCGTGGACAAGACGGGGACCCTCACGGAAGGGAAACCGCGCCTCGTGACGGTGCGCGCTTCGGAAGGCTTCGACGAGAAGGACGTCGTCCGGTTCGCGGCGAGCGTGGAACGCGGAAGCGAGCACCCACTCGCTGCGGCCATCGTGAAAGGCGCCGAGGAACGCGGTGTCGCGCTCGTCGCAGCGACGGATTTCGAGTCCGTGACGGGAAAAGGCGTCCGCGCGAAGGTAGACGGTCGCGGCGTCGCGCTCGGCAACCGCAAGCTCATGGACGACATGGGCGTCTCCGTCGAACGTCTGTCACGCGAAGTCGAGACGTTCCGGGCTGAGGGCCAGACCGTGATGTTCCTCGCAGTGGACGGTGCGCTCGCGGGATCGGTCGGCGTCGCCGACCCGATCAAGGAGACGACGCCCGAGGCCATCCGTGCGCTCCACGGCGAGAGGATCCGTATCGTCATGCTCACGGGCGACAACGAGACGACCGCGAGGGCGGTCGCGTCGAAGCTCGGCATCGACGAGGTCGTCGCCGACGTCCTCCCTCAGGACAAGGCGAAGATCGTGAAGCGCTTCCAGGACGAGGGGCGTTTCGTCGCGATGGCCGGCGACGGCGTGAACGATGCTCCGGCCCTGGCGCAGGCCCAGATCGGGATCGCGATGGGGACGGGGACGGACGTCGCGATGGAATCCGCCGGTGTGACGCTCGTCAAGGGCGACCTACGCGGGATCGTGCGCAGCCGACGCCTGAGCCGCGCGACGATGCGCAACATCCGACAGAACCTGTTCTTCGCGCTTGTCTACAACGCCGCCGGCGTTCCCATCGCCGCCGGGGTCCTCTACCCGTTCTTCGGCATCCTGTTGAGTCCCATCATCGCCGCGGCGGCGATGAGCTTCAGCAGCGTGAGCGTCGTGGGGAACGCGCTACGGCTGCGCACCGCTGCGATGTGAGACATGCGATCCTACGCTCGAAGCCACGCCGAGGCCGCGAGACTCGCCGTGCCGCGGGCACGGCGTGGAGCCGAGTGGGGTTTCCCCCGGTGTCGGCCCGGCGCGTACCCACTGCCGCTCGCCCCCTCGAGGAGGCGGCCGGCGCGGCCCGGTCGTGACGAGGTGCATCGACGCCGGCGTCGGCCGGCGAGTCCAGGGCAAGGTCTCCGCGGTCCGGTCAGGGGGCACTGAAGGGGCCGACGTCGCGCGGGCCCTCCGTCCCTCGTTCGGGTCCGCGCGCCCAAACCCTTAAAAGCACGTCCCCCTTACGCGCCCTTCCGAGGGTCGGTCATGGTCCAGGTGCAGCCCCACACGCGTTTCGAGAAGGCTCGCATCATCGGCGCCCGCGCGCTGCAGATCGGCATGGGGGCGCCTGTCGTCCTCCATGAGATGAGCACGCTCGACCCCGTGCTCGTCGCCGAGGAGGAGTACCGCGCGAACGTCATCCCGATCACGGTCGCGAAGCGCGGCGCGCGCGTCGCTCCGCCTTCGGCGGCGCCGACGAAGCCCGCCCGCACGCGTCGAGAGGCGAAGGCCCCGGCGGTTCCCTGAGGCGGGCCGATGGCCGTCATCGAAGGCGTCTACGGCCGCAAGATCCTCGACAGCCGGGGCAACCCCACGATCGAGATCGACGTCGTCACGGACGTCGGCATGGGCCGCGCGGCCGCGCCGTCCGGTGCGTCTACGGGCGCGCACGAGGTCCAGGCGTGGCCCGAGGGAGGCGTCGATGCCGCGGTCGCGCTCGTCGAGCGCCTCATCGAGCCCGCGCTCCAGAAGTGGGACCCGTTCCTGCAACGCGAGATCGACGAGTTGCTCGAGGAGAAGGACGGTACCCCGAACTTCTCGAAGATCGGCGGCAACACGGCCGTCGCGGTCTCCCTCGCCGTCGCCCGTGCCGCGGCCGAGGCCGCGAACGCGCCGCTTTACGCGTACGTCGGCGGCGCGTTCGTCGCGCGGCTTCCGCGGCCGTTCGGCAACGTGCTCGGCGGCGGCGCCCACGCCGTCGGCGGCACCGACATCCAGGAGTACATGGCGGTCTCGCTCGGGCCGACGTTCGCGGAATCCGCGTTCGCGAACGCGTGGGTGCACCGCCGCGTGCGCGACCTCCTGAAGCGCCGCCTCCCGAACACGGCGATCGGCAAGGGGGACGAAGGCGCGTGGGTCGCGCCCGTCACGAACGTCGAGGGTCTCGAGATCGTCAAGGAGGCGTGCGAGGCCGCGACGGACGAGTTCCAGTTCAAGGTGCGCACGGCGCTCGACGTCGCCGCGACCGAGCTCTTCGACGGCAAGGTCTACAATTACCGCGAGGGCAAGAAGACGCCTGAAGAGCAGGTCGAGTTCATGGTGGGCCTCGTGAAGGACCACGACCTCTACAGCGTCGAGGACCCGTTCGCGGAGGACGACTGGGAGAGCTGGAAGGCGTTCACGAAGCGCGTCGGCGAGCGTTGCCTCGTCGTGGGCGACGACATCTTCACGACGGACCACGATCGCGTCGAGCGCGGCATCCGCGAGTCCGCAGCGAACGCCGTCCTCATCAAACCGAACCAGGTCGGTACGCTCACGCGGACGATCGAGACGATCCAGCTCGCGAGCGAGCACCGCTTCCGGACCGTGATGTCGCACCGGTCGGGAGAGACGACGGACGACACGATCGCACACCTCGCCGCCGGCTTCGGAGCGGTCGGGATCAAGACCGGGGCGGTCGGGGGAGAGCGGACGGCGAAGCTCAACGAGCTCATCCGGATCGAAGAAGAGCTTTGACGCGCGCCAAGCGTGCCAAGGGAGCCAAGCTCGCCAAGGCTCCCGAGGGGGGCACGCTCCCCTCGCGGTTTCCCTCGGGTTCCCC
>DATDQL010000235.1:0-8395 GCA_035292305.1 Thermoplasmatota archaeon | reverse complement strand
CCTGTGGGCTGCGCGCGCGAGACGGAGGCGCTGCGCGCAAGGATCTGGAAGAGAGCACGGACCGCCGCATGCTCACGCGGCCACCCGTCTCGGCGTTCGTTGGCCTCGTTGGCGTGGCGTCCTTCAGGACGCCCAGGGGTCCGAGAAGTGCCGGAGCTCGTCGCGGAAGTGGCGGTAGAAGAACCAGCTGAGGGCGCCGACGAGGAACACGGCGTCGCGCAGCATCGCCCAGAAGCCGGTCGCGTGCTCGACGCCGTCGCGGTCCTGCCAGAACCCGGCGAGGTACGCGTCGCGCACGAGCGCGAGCATGGCGACCGCGAAGATGGCGACGACGAGGAGGTCGAGCCAGACGAAGGCCTTGGCGAGGTCCCGTCGTTCGAACCGTGCGGTCATCATACGTGCATCCCACGGTGCGATGCGTGGCAGGGGGATATGAACGCGTCGAAACGAAGCGAAAGCCCCCGATACAATCATGGGGCGGTCGCCCTTTCGGCGGCGCATGCCCCTCACGATCGCCGGGATCGCGTTCCCGACGGTGCCGGACCTCGTGTTCACGGACGACCAGCCGCTGCCCATGGTGCGCGGAGTGCTCCAGGTGAACGCGAAGCTCGCGGCGGCGGAGGTCTCGAACCTCCGCAAGGCGATCGACGAGGACGAACGCGCGGTCATCGACACGGCGTACGGGCACGGCGAGATCGAGATCCGCAGCTTCACGTACGCGCCCGAGGAAGGCGTCGTGCGGTCGTTCGAGGGCCTCGACGTGCGGAGTTGGACGTTCAAGAAGTAGCGCGCCGCCTACGGCCGGCGCGCATCGATGTACGTCCACGTCGCCTCGAACACCTCGCGCCCTTCCACGACACGCTCGAGCGCCCGGCCGAGCATGTCGAGACGGTCCGCGACCGCGGATGCGTCGGGCGCGCGGCCTTCGACCTTCTCGATGCCGCCGACCCAACCGAGGATGGCCTCGTGGTAGACGGAGAGGAACTCGAGCCACTCCGCGGTGCGCGCCTTCACCTCGCGCGCCTCGACGCGCAGCACCTCGAGGCCGGCGCCGCGGAGCGCGTCGACGTACGCCGCGAGCGGACGCGCGGGCATGAACACGCGCTCGCGGTACGCGTCGTGTCGCGCCTGGAGCGCCATGTCCTCGGCAGCGTCGCGCCAGCGCGCGCATCGCGCGTCCTCGCGCGCCATGCGGAGGGCCTCGCGGTGCACGGCGGCGACGGTGTCGTCGATGATCCAGCGGCCTGAGGGCGCGGCCGGGTTGCGCACGTTGCCGCTCTGCACATACACGCGCCCGCCGCCGCGCAGGACACGGGCCCACGCGCGGAACGTCCCGGAGAGGTCTTGGTAGAGGTGGACTGCGTTCGTCGAGACGAGCGCGTCCGCGCGCCGCTCGGCGAGGACGGATCCCACGCATTCGTCGACGTAGTCGAGCCGCTTCTCCTCCTTGCGCCACCGGAGGAGGCGGAACGCGATGCGGGGCTCGTCGCGGAACTTCTCGAGCGCGAGACGCAGGAACTTCGGGGACGAGTCCACGATGCACACACCGAACGGCACGTGGGGCCGGCGCGCGAGGAGGCGCGCCGCGAGGATCCCGGTGCCGCCGGAGTAGTCGATCACGACGTCCCCGGCGCGGAGGTCCGCCGCGAGCGAAGCGACGGTCGGGTCGAGGTTCGCGTACCATCCATGGTTCTCGACCGTGTCGTACCGGCGCGCGAGCGTCTCGACGGGCACGCGCGTCCAGTCCTCGTCCGGGACGCGGTCGAAGCCGAGCGGCCAGTGGAACGTCACGGCCACGGCAGCGCCTCAAGGCGCTAAACCATGCCGTCCGACCACGCCAAGAATGAGGAAGAAGCGGGCCTGGTGGGATTCGAACCCACGTCCAAAGCTCCGGAGGCTTCGAGTATATCCAAGCTAGCCCACAGGCCCGGCAGGGGCCGGATGCATGCATCCGAGATAAAGTGAGCGGGGCGCCGCGCGGGCCCGGTGGGATCTCGCCGACGCGCGGCAGCGCGGAGGCGAGACGCACCGCGACGCGCGAAGCGCGGCGCGGTGCTGTTCGAACCCACGTCCAAAGCTCCGGAGGCTTCGAGTATATCCAAGCTAGCCCACAGGCCCGGCAGGGGCCGGATGCGCGCACCCGGCTTGAAGGTTTCAGCCCGGGCCGCGGCTCGGCCCGGGCATCCTCCGTGAGGGCCTTCAGGCCTTCACGGCCATCTCGGTGTAGCCGCATCTGCCGCAGCTCGTGCGGTCCTTGTGCTGCGCCAGGAACGTCCCTGGGCCGCACTTGGGGCACTGCTTGCGGAGGCGCGTGACCTTTCCGCCTTCGACCTTGTAGAGGCCGCGCTTGCCCACGGCCGCCTTGGCGGCCGGGCCCTTGCCTTTCGCGGGGGGTTTCGCCATGCGTCATCACCTCGACTTGCGCGGCGCGGCCTTCTTCTTCTCGGCGGCCGGGGCCACGGTGCGTTCCTTCTTCTTCGGGATGTGCTCTTCGAGCTTGTTGCGCTTGAGCACGTGGTGGCGCTCGAGCTTCGAGAGCGCGTCGACGGTCGCGTAGATCTTGGCGTAGCCCTTCGTCTCGTGCCGTCCGAACGTCGAGTCCATGCGGTCCACCACGACGAGCGCCTTCTTCGCGTTGAGCGCGCCCGCGAGCTTCTCGCGGACGTTGTCGCGCTTCGGCGTCTCGGCGTTCGGGTGGACGACCTTGAACTGGACCTCGGTGCGGTCGAGGAGGGGGTTGTCCTTCTTCGAGAGGATCTCGATCTCCATCGTATCACGATTCCATCTGGGATAGGAACTTGCGGACGCGGTTTCGCAGCGCGTCGTCCACGGTCGCGACGACCATGCCGCGGTCCGGCTGGCCGTAGCAGACGAGGGCCCCGTCGGGAGCGAGGAGCGCCGCGGGGAGCGCGGCGAGGTCCTCCTCGCCGTCGACCTCGATGATGGTCGCTCCCTTCGCGCCGCCGGTCGCGGAGGCGAGCGCGGTGGCGAGCGTGCGCCACAGCTCTTCCGTGATCCGCGCGGGTGGGTTGCTCACCCTTACGACGGGTGTCGCGGAGAGGCTGCGCAACCACGTTGCGAGGCCGGGCGTCGGCTCACCGCGCTTCGTCCTGCCGTCCACGACCATGACGCGCGGCACGACGCCCCCGGCGAGCAGCCGTGCGGTGGTGACGTCGCCGACGGCGACGACGACGGTGCCGCGCTCGGCTGCAGCCGCGGCGCGGGCGACGCCTTCCTCGTCGGGGAGGACGGGTCCAAGCGGCTCCGCGAGCGCGGGCCGGAGGTGGTCGGGAAGCGTGTACATGCCGGGGTCTCCTGGCCGTCCGGGGACGGACCATCGCGCGGCTCGGCCGGGCGCGTCAGCGCCGCACGCGTCGCGCCGATGCCGGGCGTCTGATATAAGGCTTCCGCGGCGGCCGCGGATCCGGCCCCGCACGGTCGGTGCACGCGTTCCGGCAACCTCGGCCTCCCGCGCGTCCGCCGCGGACGGCGTTCACTGGCATACGAGGTTCCACGCGAGCCCCGACGAGCCGCGCTGGTCCTCGATCGTGCCGGAGGGGTCGGAGGCGATCTCGCGCCACGTCGTCCAGTCGCGGTCCGTCTCGCGGACGAGTCCCCCGACCGTGCGCACGTCCGTGACCTGCGCGAAGCCCACGACGATGACGGTCGTCCGCGCGGGCCGGCACGCGAAGACCTCGCCGAGGATGCGGACCTCCGCGTCGCGGTTGAAGAGGCCGCTCGACGAGCTCGCCGTGCCGTTGTACGCGAACCACGCAGAGCGGAACCCGTTGAGCAGCGTGCGCTCGCCGTCGCCGACCGGTCGCCCGAGCTCGATGCCCTGTGCGCGTGCCTGCGACTCGATCCGTTCGCGAAGACGCGGCACGAGGTCGTCCTCCGATGGGCTCACGGGCGCGCGGAGCGTGTACACCCAGAGCTTCCCGGGGTGCCCGGCGCCGCCGGCGTGGTCCTCCCACACGCGCGCCTCGACGCGGGCCACGCCGAACCACGCGGAGTCGCTCTGCCGCGCGGTCATGTTCTCGCGCCAACCTTGCGAGCTCGCGATCGCGGTCGGCACTCCGGCGGCGACGACGGACACGCACCCCGCGAGCGGCACGCTGAGCGCGAGGGCCGCGAGGAGCGCAGCGACGCGGGGCACGGTCCGCGGCAACGGGGGACCCCCCTATCCGCTTTCCCTAGGAACCGACACGCGGGCCCGACGCGCCGTTGGGCAAGACGGATGAACGGGGGCGCGGTTCCCCGGCCGTGCTCGAGGTCGAGGTCAAGGCGCGGGTCCCTCCCGGATGGGACCCGAAGGTCCTCGAAGGCCTCGCGTCGCTCGAGGGCGTCGAGCAGCAGGAGGACGCGTACTTCGCGCACCCCGCGCGCGACTTCGGCGCGACGGACGAGGCCTTGCGCCTGCGCCGCGTCGACGACCGCGCCGAGCTCACGTACAAGGGCCCGAGGATCGACACGACGACGAAGACGCGCCGCGAGGTCACGACGGACGTCGGCGGCTTCGAGCGCACGCGCGACATCCTGCTCGCGCTCGAGTTCTCCGAGGTCGCGCGCGTCCGCAAGCGCCGCACGATCTGGCGCACGGGCCGCATCGAGATCGCGGTCGACGACGTGGACGGCCTCGGTCGCTACGTCGAGGTCGAGGCCCTCGCGGGCGACACGGAAGACCCCGCGCGCCTGCGCGAGGAGGTCCTCGGATTCCTCCGCAAGATGGGCCTCGCGGTCACCGAGCGGCGCAGCTACCTCGAGCTGCTGCTCGACCAACAGCGCGGCGGCTGAGGCAGCCGCAAGGATGGCCGCGCGCCTCGGCGCGCGGCCTATAGGCCATGAGAAGGTTCAAGCCGCAAGTCCGTCTGATGCATTCTCCCCGATGACGCATGGCTTCGGAGCGGCCCTTTTTCGGTCGGGGCGCTCCGGCGCTCGCGCGGCTCGCGCCTTCGGCCCCTGCCCTCGCGCGCTGCGCGCGCGAGGCCACCGCTCCCTTCGGTCGCGGTCCCCTCGCGCCTTCGGCGCTCGGGCGCTCGCTTCGCTCGCGCCGAAAAAGCGCCGGCGGAAAACCAAAGCCAACCTGTAGGAACCTTCAAGCGGCAGACCGGTCTCATCGCCATCCCCGATGACGCATGGCTTCGGAGCCGAGGCGTTGACTCCGCCGATGAAGAGATTGGACTTTGCGAGGGGATCATTCTCGGCCTTGATGAGATCGCTCGGAGCGCCGGAGGCGCACGTTTGACGTTCGAATTCGTCTGCCGTTGCGGCTGGGAAGGCACCGAGCCCGTTCTCGACCACGACGCGTCCTCCGGGACGGGTCGAGCCGAGGACGACGAACGGTTCGTCGTCCTCGACGCGCACGCGAACGCGTGGTGTCCGCGCTGCGGGAAGCCCGCGGATTTCAAGGCCGCCCGGGAGGCACGACCCTGACCCGCGCGCTCGTGCTCGAAGGAGGAAGCATGCGCGCCGCGTACGCTGCGGGCGTCCTCGCCGCGTTCGAGGAGTCCGGCGTCCGCCCGTTCGACGCCGTGTACGGAACGAGCGCGGGAGGCGCGCTCGTCGCCTGGTGGAGCGCCCGGCAGGCCGTGTACGCGCTCGGCACGTGGAAGTACGCGCAGGACCGTCGCATCCTGTCGTGGCGCCGGTTCCTGACGCGACGGGGACCCTTCCTCGACCACGACACGCTCTTCCGCGTCGTGTACGAGCAGGAGCATCCGCTCGACATCGCGGCCGTAGAGCGCGCGCCGCACCCCATCATCGTGAACGCCGTGGACGTCGACCGCGGCGAGGTCGTGTACGCGGACGTGCGGCGCGGGCCGGTCCTCGCGTGGCTGCGCGCGACGGGCCGCCTCCCGCTCGGCACGGGCCCGGCGGTCGAGATCGACGGCCGGCGCTTCGTGGACGGCGGCGTCGCGGAGCCCGTCATGCTCCAGAAGGCGATCGACGACGGGGCGCGGGACGTCACGGTGGTGTTCAACCGGCCGCGCGCGATGCGCGAGCCGGAGTCGAGACTCGCGACCCGCCTCACGGCGCGGTACTACCCGCACATCGAAGCAGCCGTCCGGCACCGCCACGAGGTCTACAACGCGGCGGTCGCGCTCGCCGAGGCCCCGCCCGCGGGCGTGCGTGTGCGCGTCGTGCGTCCCGCGACGGACACCGGCGTGCGGCGCTTCACGCGCGACCTGGAGCTCATCGACCGGTGCATCGCGCGCGGTCGCGCGGACGGGCGCGCGGTCGCGCCGGGCCTCCCGTGAGCCGGCCCGAGCCGAGTCTCGGTAGCTGACCAGGCCCTGCCGGACGCGGCCGATGCGTGGCCCGGTCGTTCGCGGCCTCTCCTTCGTCGAAGACCGGAAGACGCGAAGACCAACCGCTTGGAAGCGTGTCATACGATCTTCCGGGGTTCGATGGATGCCTGGCCCGCACCCGGCACCGTGGCCAAGTGCCGCGTCTGCGGCGGGAACGCCCGGTGCATCCAGAGCCTTCATGGTCGCAGGCATTCTTGCGGCAGCGTTGAAGGCCGTCATCCCCGCCGCGGGCCTCGGCACGCGCATGCTCCCGGCGACGAAGAGCCAGCCGAAGGAGATGCTGCCGATCGTGGACCGGCCCGCGATCCAGTGGGTCGTCGAGGAGGCGATCGCCGCGGGCTGCGAGGAGATCGTCGTCGTGAGCGGCCCGACGAAGCGCGCGATGGAGGAGCACTTCGGCCCGAGCGACGCGCTCCTGCGCCGTCTCGAGGGCGCCGGCAACGTGGACGCCGCCGCGAAAGTGCGTGCGGTCGTGGAGATGGGCCGCCGGGTCCGCTTCGTCGAGCAGGCGCACCCGCTCGGCCTCGGCCACGCCGTGCTCACGGCTCGCGCCGCGGTCGGGCGCGGGCCGTTCGCGGTGCTCCTCGGCGACGACATCCTCGTCGGTCGGGCTCGGGCTGGGGCCCGGGCTGGGGACGGGCCCGGGCCAGGGGGGGCGGAGGCCGGGGCGAACGCGACCCGCATGCTCGCCGATGCGCACGCGCGGCTCGGAGGGAGCGTGCTCTGCGTCCAGGAGGTCGCTCCGGATGACGTGCGACGCTACGGCGTCATCGACCCCGGCCCAGTCGGCGCGCCCGCGAGCGGGCCCGTCCCCGTGCGCGCGATGGTCGAGAAGCCCGACCCTGCGCGCGCCCCGAGCCGGCTCGCGGCCGTCGGGCGCTACGTCCTCACGCCCGCGGTCTTCGACGAGCTCGAGGCCGGGAAGCCCGACGCGCGCGGGGAGCTCCAGCTCACGGACGCGATCGGCGCGCTCGCGCGCTCCGGCCGCGAGCCCGTCCACGCGCTCCGTTTCCACGGCCGGCGGTACGACGTCGGGACGCTCCCGGGGTGGCTCGAGGCGAACGTCGCGCTCGCCGGTCCCTGATGCGACCGGCTCGAAGGTGAGCGCAACGGCAAGCGCAAGGCGAGGGCCAGCGCAAGGGCAATCGTACGGTGGCTGGTGACCGACACCGGTCGCATCCGCGCTCCTTGCCCCGGCCCTCGCCCTTCCTGGCCCGGGCCCTTGCCCTCGCCTTGCGCTTGCGCCTGCCCTTGCCCTCGGTCCGGCGTCGTCCCGGTCATGCTTATGGCGGGGTCACCGCTTCGGGCGGCCGTGCGGGTCCTCGTCCTCGCCGCCGTCCTCCTCGCTCTCGGAGGGCTCGCTTCGGCGCAGACCGGCGTCGTGCAGAGCTCGACCGGCGTGCTTCTGTCGGACCTCGGCGGTCCGGTCGAGCCGGGGACCTTCCGGAACATGACCGTGAAGGTGACGTACCGTCACGGGATAGGCGCCGTGGCGGCGACGCCCACGGAGGTCACGCTCGAGGCGGTCGAGGTCCCGCCTTGGGCGCAGTTCACGCTCGAGCCGACGACGTTCACGTTCGACGTCGACCCCGCGACGCAGGACGAGCAGAGCGCGGAGGCGTTCGCCGTGCTCACGATCGACCCGAAGGCCCCGGCCTTCCAGCGCGGCAACCTCACGGTCGTCGCACGCGCGGTCGCGAACGGGAACGTGAGGGAGTCGCAGGGGCAGTCGCAGATCTTCGTCATCCCCGGGTTCAACGCGACGATGCGGATCGACGCCCCGGACGACATGCGCATCCGCGGCGGCACCGCGGCCGTCCTGCCGTTCCTCGTCACGAACCTCGGCAACGCCGACGCGGAGGTGGAGATCGGCCTCCCGTCGAAGCCCGAGACCGCGCGCGTCGAGCTCGCGCCGACCTCCGCGCGCATGCGCCCCGGGGAATCGATCGAGGGTGAAGTGAGGTTGCGTGCGTCCTGGGTCGAGACCGCCCAAGGCATCTTGACGATCGAGGTCAAGCCGAAGCCCGCGGGCCGGACGCTGCTCGACGTCGAGCCCACGATCCACGACGTGCTCGTGACGGCGGTCG
>DATDQL010000234.1:0-2671 GCA_035292305.1 Thermoplasmatota archaeon | reverse complement strand
CCCGCGGATCCGATCGAGCCCGCGTCCACGAGCTCGGCCGGCGCGACGGTCCGCCTGCTCGGCGACGGGACGCCGCTGCCCGTTGGGGAGGTGCGCGGCACCCTCGAGTATGTGCTCACGGGCCACGAGGGAGGCGAGCCGAGCGTCGGCGTCACCTCTTCCGGCGCGGTGTTCACGGTGGCGTACGACGAGACGATCCGCAGCGTCGACGGGGGGCGGTCGTGGGAGACCGTGTACGACTTCGAGCTCGAAGGCGCGCCCGTCGATCCGTACTTCACCGCGGATCCGATGCTCTGGGTCGATCCTGTCACGGACATCGTGTACACGAACCACATGTGGCCGCCGCTCGTGTGCACGAGCATCGCCTCGAGCGCCGATGACGGCGCGACGTGGTCCGAGCACGACGGCGCGTGCGGCACACCGGACGTCGACTTCCAGAAGCTCGGGTCCGGCAAGCCCGGACCCGGCGTGAACCCCCTCGCCGGGAAGGCCCATCCGAGCGTGCTCTACCTCTGTTACAACAAGATCCTCGCCTTCACGTTCGGACTCGCGCCCGTCTTCGCGGGCGGCACCTCGTGCGCCACGAGTTACGACGGCGGCCTCACGTGGCCCGTAGAGCGGTTGATCGCAGGCCGCGCGTTCTCCCCCGCGGGCTCGCTAGGCCTCGACTGCGGCGGTGGAGCCGGCGTCCCCATCGGCGCGCCGGATGGGACCGTCGTGATCGCGATGCCGGGCGGCCCGGCCGGGATGTGCCTCGGACGCAGCCGCGACTCAGGTCTCACATGGGAGGTCGTCGCCGGCCCGACGGACGTGCTCGGGACAAGCGCCGCTCCGGAGGTCGGATTCGCGGCGGACGGCACGATGTTCCTCGCGTGGCAGGACCCGGACTACGTCACGTGGCTCGCCCGCTCCGCGGACCTCGGCGACAGCTGGGAGGGGCCGTGGCGCGTCTCGCCCCCGGACCTCACGCTCACGTACTTCTCCGCGCTCGGCGTGACGCCGGACGGCCGCGTCGCCCTCGGGTTCGTCGGCACCCCGAACGAGGCCGACAGCCCCGACGAGGCCCCCGACGAGACGCGCTGGCACCTCTTCGTCGCGACGAGCGACGACGCGGGCGCCGAGACGCCCTCGTTCCTCGTGCGGCAGGCGACGCCGCCGGACGACCCCGTACAGATCGGCCCGATCTGCCTCGGGGGTGCCGGCTGCGACGGGTCGCGGAACCTGCTCGATTTCATCGACGGCGCGATCGCCCCCGATGGCACTTTCTACGTCGCCTACACGGAAGGCTGCCTCGAAGACTGCTCGAGCGCGGACGACAGCGACGAGAGCGAGATCGCGGTCGCGGCCCTCCGCGACTGGTGATCACGTCCCGGAGGCGCGGCGCGCGGCGGCATCTGCGGCCCCGTTCCGCTCGCGCGGCACGCGCACGGCGCGCACGCGAACACCTGCCCCCGCGAGGCGCGCGAGTCCCTGACGGCAGGCCGCCCGCAGCTCGGCGGCCTCGCCGGACATCGCCGGGCGGCGCGACGCGAGCCCGCGCTCGACGAGCGCGCTGTCGGTGCAGAGGTCCACGGCGCTCGGGCGAGGGTGCTTCGATCCGAGCCACAGCAGGGCCGCCGCGACGGCGCGCCATTCGGGGAGACGAGGGGCCACGCGACGCTTCGCGCCAGCCTCAACCTCCCGGTCGGCATCGACCCGGCCGGTTTCGACGTGGAGTTAGGGTCGACGACCTTCGCAGCGCCCTGACCTCGGGGCCGGAGACCGCTTCGTCCTTCAGCGCCGCGCCGCCTCAGACGTCTCGCGGCCCGCCGATGGTCCGAAGTGCAGGATCCTGATGGGTGCCAGCAGAACAATCCCCTCCTGCGCGAAGCGTCGCGCGATTCGGTGGCGGAGTTCATGCTGCGTGAGGTACTGGTCGACGAACGCTTTCACCTGCACGATGAGCGTGAACTCGAGTCCGTTCTCGGTGAAGCCGGGGATGAACCGCACGAACGGTGCGGGGTCGGATAAGAGGCCAGGGATGTCCTCGGCGGCGGCGGTCGCTTCGGCAAGGACGACGGTCTCGACGAGGGTCGGGTCGCTTCCATGCGCGACTGGAATACGGACGAGGAGGCTCATCCGTGGTTCGGGGAGGTCGTAGTCGGTGACGACGCTCGACGCGACACGGGCGTTCGGAATGACGACGATGTTGTTCGCGAGCGTACGGATCTTTGTCGTGCGCCACCCGACGTCGGCGACGTAGCCCTCGACGTTGACGTCTTCCACACGAACGTAGTGTCCGACGTCGAGGGGCCGGTCGGCCTGGACGTAAAGCCCGGCGAAGAAGTTGGACAGGGTGTCCTGGAACGCGAGCGCGACGGCGAGCCCCGCGAGGCCTAGCGTGGTCAGGAGGGGCGTGATCGAGACGCCAAGGTTGTCCAGGACGACGAGGCCGCCGACGAGATACACGGCGAAAATGGCGAGCCTCCGGACGGCGCGGGGAGCCCCGCCGGCAAGGTGGAGGCGACCTCCGTACGTCGCGATGGTGGACGCGACGAGGCGGGCGCAGACGACCACGCCCAGGGAGAACGCAAGGACGACGAGGCCTGTGCGGGCCGCGGACGGCCACGGGTCTGGGAGAGGCAGGACGAGGAGGCTCATCCGTGGTTCGGGGAGGTCGTAGTCGGTGACG
>DATDQL010000233.1:0-5122 GCA_035292305.1 Thermoplasmatota archaeon | reverse complement strand
TCCAGGAGGGCCTTAAGTTTTGCTACAACTCGTCGCCGTGCCGCCTCGGGGAGGCTTCGTCACGACGGACGGGTCAAGACCGGGGTATGCACGTAGCGTATTCCTCGGCCTTTCGGAGAGCCGAGGCGAGATCCCCCTTTCGTAGGCCCAGTCTTGGGGCCTCAGGCCCTCGGTTGTCACCCGTCCGATCCGCCTAGGCACTCGCGATACTGCTCAAGTATGCCGTTGAGGACGTGCGCCATGGTACGGCGCGTCGGCGCGAGGGAGGCTCGGGAGGCTTCCATCAGAAAATATCCCGGGTCGGGACCCATCTTGGGAGGCTAGTGGGAGGCTGGGGGTCCCGACCGGGATGTGACTTCGAGGCGCTCCGGCGTCCAGCAAGAAGGTCCCGCGCGCGGCGCGGACAGGCGGCAACCCGACCTTCCGACCAGAACGCGATCCGGGGCAACACGGCCGCCGGATGCGCCACGTCGTCTTCGACCCCTCGACCCCTTGGCGGGTATTGAAGTTTGCGACTCTTCCGTTGCGCGTTTGACGTTAGAGAGGCTCCGAAACTGTCTTTTGGACGTTTGGCATCTGACTTCTACGGCATTTTGACGTCCTATGGTCGGAGAGTTCGGATGGATTTCAATCGGCTCCGAGGACCCGCGTCAAGGGCGTGCCCGTGAACGCCAAATGGGCGGACCGGCTCCTGGACCGCGTTGCGACCGAAGGCCCTCGTCCTCAGCCTCACCCCGGACACGCGCGAGCTCGAGGAGCTCGTCTGGTCCCTCGGGTACGATGTCGCGGACGTCGTCGTCCAACGGCGTGACCGGCCGGATCCCGCGACGTACATCGGCCGTGGGAAGCTCGAGGAGGCCTCGGAACGCGCGCTCGACCTCGGCGCGAGCCTCGTCGTCGTCAACGGGGCGCTGAAACCGTCGCAGGTGTTCGCCCTCGAACGCCACTTCCGCAAGACGAAAGCGCGGCGTGATCGGCGCCTTCGTCTCCTCGGCGACGACGCGCTGCCCCCTTCGGCGTTCGACCTGCCACCCGCCGACGTCGAACGCGTCGTTGCGGGGGACGCGATGGCAGGCGCGTCCGAGCCGTTGCCGGGCCGCGCGGCGAAGGGGGAAGCGGCCCCGGAAGCATCCCGGACGGCGGCGAGCACACGCGCGCGCATCGCGGACGAGGGCGTCGCGGCGGCCCTCGGAGGGAAGGCGCGTGAGTCCGACGGGCCCGCCCCGCGCGACGTCGGCACCGTCTCGGCACGGGCGTCGGCGCAGCGCGCGCCCCCGGAGGGCGTTGGCGGGCGGGCGCTGCGCCCGGCCACCGACATCCAGGGCGCGCCGGAGGAGGGTGAGCGCCGCGGGTTCGGCCGACCCGGGAGCCATCCCGTCGGCGACCCGGGATCGTCCGACCGCTCCGCGCGAGGCGCGGGCTCGGCCCATGTCGAGCGGTCGGGGCGACCGGCGGACGCGGCGCGCTCGCGAGGTGCCGCGAGGCCGGGTGCGGCACCACGGTCCGGCGGAGCGCGAACGCAGAGCGATCTGACGCGATCCGGGGACGCCGCGAGCCGCAAGGCCCCCGACGAGCCCGTCCAAGTCCACGATCGGTTGCGTCTCATCCTCGACATCTTCTCGGAGCGCGCGCGATCACCCGAGGCGCGGCTCCAGGTGGAGTACGCGCGCCTGCAGTACGAGACGCCGCTCGTGAAGGAGGTGATCCACCTCGCGAAGAAGGGCGAACACCCAGGGTTCCTCGGCGGCGGACGCTACGAGGTGAACTACTACTACATGATGATGCGCAGCCGCATGGCGCGCATCCGACGCGAGCTCGACCGCATCTCCCGCGAACGTGACGTCCGCAGACGTCACAGGCGACGGGGCGGGTTCCGCCTCGTGTCGCTCGCGGGGTACACGAACGCGGGCAAATCGAGCATGCTCGAATCGCTCGCCGGCGCGGAGACGGTCGTGGAGAACCGCTACTTCTCCACGCTCGCGACGACGACGCGCAGGGCGAGCCGTGAGGCGTTCCGGAAGCGGTCGACCCCCCAGCGGGGCGTCGACCCGCGAGCGCTCGACGCGCGGGAGGCCGGTCCCGGCGCAGGGTACGCGGAAGGAGGATCCGTCCAGTTCCTCCTCACGGACACGGTCGGGTTCATCGAAGACCTCCCGCCGTGGATGGTCGAGGCATTCCACTCGACGCTCGAGGAGATCGCCCTCGCGGACTGTATTCTCCTCGTCGTGGATGCGAGCGAGCCGGTCCCGGAGATCGAGCGGAAGCTCCGGTCGAGCCTGCGCGTCCTCGCGACCGTGCACGCGCGGCTGCGCGGGGACGATGAGCGCGCGCTCGCGACGCACGACCGCGGCCTGGAGGCCGGCATCGCCTCGCCGGCGGTCGACCGAGCCTTGGAGCCGTCCGAACCGATGGACGCGCCGCACCCCGTCGGTCCCGAGCGCGTCTTGGGACCCGAAGCGTTCGCGCCCGAGACGGCCGCCGCAGCGCGCGACCGCGAGACCCGCGTCGGGGCCGACGCCGTGGCGCGGCGTCGCAGCGACGAGCGCGCTGCGAGCGGGACCGACGCCGCCGGGGAACGCGCATCCGTGGTGCGCTGGTATTCCGCGATCGAGGCGCCGATCGTGGTCGTGCTCAACAAGGTCGACCTCGTGAACGACGACGCGACGGAGAAGATGGAGTCCCTGCGCGAAAGTGGTCTCGTCCCGTCGTCGACAGCGTGCGTGTTCGCCTCCGCCCGCACGGGCCGCGGCCTCGACGACGTCTTCGAGGCCGTGCATCGCGCGCTTCCCGCGCGTCCGAGGGTCCGGATGCGACTTCCTGCAAGCCCCGCGACCGAATCGTTCCTCGCGTGGCTCTACCCGCGTGGGCCCGTCCGAGTGGTCCGAGGCAACGAGGTCGACGTCGAGACCGAGCTCGACGATCGCGCGATGTACGAGGCGCTCGAACGGCTCGCGAAGGCCAGGGGACGCGTTCTGGAAGCCTCCGCGCCGGATGAGGACTCACCGAGGACCGACGACGGTCGGACGTCGACCCCCTGATTTCCTCTGGAGGCGGGACCCCAACCCCTTCGGTTCTCGTGGAAACGAGCACCCTGGTCCTGGGCTCCCACGGCGTTCTTCCTGGCCCTTGCTCGTCAACTCCCCAGATTGTCCGCCCGTCCCATGGTCGCGAACGAGACGTGCGCGGCGTTCGCCCCTCGGGACGCCTTAGTCCTCGAGTCCGTCTGGCGTCCTGGTGGTAGCCCCCATACTACCCGGCCCTTTCGTGGTTCCTTCCGACCTTGGTTCTTCCAGTCACCAGACGATTCCAGTCACCAGAGGATCAAGGTCGTTCCCAGCATCGGCGATTTCTGAATATCACCTTCAGTTATAAAAGGAAGAAAAAAGATAACTCAACGAGTATCGCGGAGACAGACTGAAACTGCCCCACACCTCTTATGGAGGCAGTCTCCATTCCAGGCGCAATCATGGGGTGGGGGTCTTCCTCGACCCGACACGAGTCGTCGCGTCCATCGACGGACCCCGGGTCCTCCGTGACGGCTGCGAGACCAAGCCTCGTATCCGGCATGCTTAACGACCGGGGGACCTTCCCGTCGGTCGTGCGGGTGGCCTTCGTCGCGGACGTCCACTCGAACCTCCACGCCTTTGGCGGGGTGCTCGAGCATGTTGGACGCGCGCCCGAAAGTCTCGCCCCGGAACATCGCGCGGGTCGCTGCGCCTGCGGCCGCGGATCCGCTGACGTCGACGCGCTGTATCACGTGGGCGACCTCGTCGGCTACGGAGCGAATCCCGCGGAGACGGTCGACATCGTCCGCGACCTCCGCGTCCAGGGCGTCGTCGGGAATCACGACTGGGCGGCCCTGCACGAGGACCCCGTACCGTTCAACCCCGCAGCGTTCGCCGGGCTCCTTCATTCGCGGCGCGTGCTCGGCCACGACGCGCGCACGGTCCTGAAGGAGTTGCCTCGCCGCCTCGACCTGCGACTCGACGGGCTCGACGTCGAGCTCGTCCATGGCTCGCCTGCGGATCCGTTGTGGGAATACGTGTTCCCCGACGACGCGCGCCGCGTGCTCGGGGAATTCGTCCAGGCGCGCGCCACCGCGCCCGGAGGGGCCGGCATCGGACCGTCCGCGCCCGCCCGCGGCGCGCCCGGGTCCACCCCGGGGGGGCGGGCCGTCCTCGTCCTCGGCCACACGCACGTCCCGGTCACCGAGCGCCTGGACGCGCCCGGGCGGCCTGCTGCGATGCTCCTCAACCCTGGGAGCGTGGGCCAGCCCCGCGATGGGGATCCGCGCGCCTCTTTCGCGGTCCTCGACACGGCCACGGGCGAGACGGAGCTGCACCGGGTCTACTATGACATCCAGGGCGCGGCGCGGGCCATCCGGTCCGCGGGGTTGCCGAGCAGTCTCGCCGAGCGGCTTTTCGCAGGACGTTGACCTTCAGGATTCTTAGGTAACGAGGGGGGCGTTCTTGGGTAACGGGCAGGGCGGGGCGCCCCGCCTCGCAGCGTTTCAACCTAGGAACTCGGCCTGCGCGGCGACGACCTCGGCGC
This sequence comes from Thermoplasmatota archaeon, assembly GCA_035292305.1. Taxonomy (GTDB): domain Archaea; phylum Thermoplasmatota; class SW-10-69-26; order JACQPN01; family JAJPHT01; genus DATDQL01. Next base: position 571 of record DATDQL010000233.1, on the reverse strand, counting down.
TCGTCGATGCCGCAGCGTACGCTTCGAGCGGCTCGAGGTTCATCTCGAGGAACGTGTGACCCCACGCGAACTTCGCCATGAGGGTCTCCGCCTGCCCACGTTCGCCGAGGATCCACGCCGCCGCGGCGAGCCCCTCGGCGGTCGAGAGCTGGAACGGTGTCCCGAACTTCGTCGGGTTTCCCGCGACGAGGAACGGGAGCGCGCGCGGCCGCGTCTTCGGCCGGACCGCGGGGAAGTCCTCCTCCGCCCGCGTCCAGGAGCAGTCGAAGGCGACGACGCCGGCCTTGTGCGCCGCCGGCCGGTCCTCGCGGGAGAGGGCCTGCTCCGCGTACGGGTCGAGGAGGACGCCCCCGCGCGGGATCTCGCGCAACCGCTCCACGAGATCCACGAGCCGGAAGCGCGCGAGCTTGCGCGCCGTGTTCTTGCGCGGGTCGTCCTGGAGGATGTGGTAGACGACGAGCGGCAGCGCCAACGCGCGGCCGACCGACCGCGTCCAGCATAGAGTCTATCCCGAAACGCGGGTGCCGTTTTGGCCGGTTCGGGCGCGGGCGGATGCAAGGAGGCGAGGCGA
>DATDQL010000232.1:0-4772 GCA_035292305.1 Thermoplasmatota archaeon | reverse complement strand
TCCTGGACCTCGGGAACGTCGACTGTTGGGGGAGCGATACTCCCTCGACCGGCCAGGATCACGTCGGCCTCGACGTCGTCCAGGTGACCGCTGGTTGGTACCATGCATGCGCGCTCCTCGGCTCGGGCGACGTGGATTGCTGGCCGAACGAGCCCGCGGGCGATGTCGAGGATTACGGCGGAGGCGACGCGGTCGCGGTGGCAGCCGGGGGCTTCTTCACGTGCATGCTGCGCACCGCCGGGGACGTCGTCTGCAACGGCCACGACTCCGAAGGTCAGGCCGCCGGTCGAACGGCGGCCGACGCGGTGCGACTCTCGGTCGGAGGCCGCCACGCGTGCGTCGTGACCACGACCGGAGGAGTGGCGTGCTGGGGTTCCGACGAGTACGGTCAGGACGCCGACTATGCCGGCACCGACGCCGTGGCCGTGTCCGCGGGCTACCATACGACGTGCGTGCTCCGCGTCGACGACACGGTCCATTGCTGGGGTTTCATCCCATCGGGCGCGGCCGCCGACGATCTCGAGGGCGACGTGGTCCAAGTGGCGGTCGGCGCCAGCTATTGGTGCCTGCTTCGAGAAGGCGGCGACGTGGATTGTGTCGGCAGCGACGGGAACACGGGCCGCACGGCCGGGCACGCGGGCGGCGACGCGATCGCTGTGTCGGCGGGCCTGCGCCACGCGTGCGCGCTGCTCGATTCCGGGACCATCGATTGCTGGGGTTACGACTACGGCGGTCAGTCCTCCGACTACCCCACGCCTCTTCAGGCGACGTTGCCTGGGGCGGAGCTGTGCGTCGACGGCCCTTGCGTCGGCGCGCAGCCCCGGACGCTTGCCTCGTGATACGGCCTCCTCCGGGCGCGCTGACGACGCCGAGCGCCGCGGACGACGGACACGCCGCCCCGGCGCAACCGCTTTCGCCGATGGCGCGCTTCCGGTCCCGTGGACGCCCAGACCGAGACGGCGCGGCTCCTCCGCATCTTCGAGGCGCTCGGGAGCCCGATGCGCGTCGCGCTCCTCGACCGCCTTGCGAACCCGGCGTTCATGGCGGACCTCGTGGACGACCTCGGCGTCACGCGCCAGACGCTCTCGAAGCACCTCGAGGTCCTGATGGACGCGGGCCTCGCCTCGCTGCACTCGGCCGGGCTCGTGCACCGCGACGTGAAGCCCGGGAACGTGATGCTCAGGCCCGACGGGCGAGCCGTGCTCCTCGACCTCGGCGCGGCAGCGCCCGCGGGTGGCACGCGGGCGGCGGCGCCACACCCGCAGACCCCCGGCTACGCGCCTCCCGAGCAGCTCGGCGACGCGGCGCTCACGCCGGCCGCGGACGTGTACGCCGCGGGCGTCGTCCTCTGGGAGGAGATCGCGGGCCGCCCGCCCCCCGGGGGCGCGGTGCCTGCGCCGTGGACGGACGTCCTCGCGCGAGCGCTCGCGGCGGAGCCCCCGGCGAGGTTCCCCGACGCGCGCGCGATGGCCGCCGCGGTCGCGGCGATGCCGTGACGTCCACAAACCCTGCGCCGCAAGGCTCTTCGACCCTGCCGGGCGTGGCCCCCGCATGGCGCGGAGGCTTCTCACGTTCATCGCCGCGACGGCCATCCTCGTGATCCTCCCGGCCGTCCCGGCTCCCGCCGCGTGCACGGACGTGGATCCTCCGAACGATTGCCGCGAGAACGCGACGCCGATCACGTCGCGGTTCCTGAACCACCTGACCGCGAGCAACGTCAACGCCGGCGTCGAGGCGGGCGAGCCGCTCGGACCCGACATGGGGAACACCGTGTGGTGGACGTTCACCGCATACCGGGACTCGACCGGGGACGCGAGCGTGCACGACAGCGACCACCAGGCGGGTGTCGTGGTGTACGAGCTGCAGAGCGACGGATCGCTTCGCTTCCTCGACGCGGCGAGCGGCTGGGCCGGGTGGACCTGGGCGCTGTTCGAGTGCAGCGCGGGGAGGACGTACTACATCCAGGCCGGTGGCGAGGAGGGGCAGGCCGGCACGATCGACCTCTTCGGCGACGCGTGCCAGCTCGGCGCCGAGGTCCCCGACGCGCCCACGCTCAGCGCCGGATACGGGCCCCTGCGCGGGGACATCGCCCTCTCGTACTCCACGCCGGACGACGGCGGCGCCGCGATCTCCGCGCGGGAGATCCAGCGCTCGACGACCACCTGCGCCTCGTGGAGCACGATCTCGCCGAGCGACCCGTCGAGCACGCCGATCGACGCCGGCCTCTCGGAGGCGACCGTGTACTGCTATCGCGTCCGCCTGCAGAACACGGCGGGGTGGTCGGCGTGGTCGAACCTCGCCGCGAGCGCGCCGCGCGGCGTCCCCACGCGGCCGCTCGGGGTCGTCGCAGCGGCGACGGGGACGAGCACCATCCGCCTCGCGTGGTCCCCGCCGACGTTCAACGGAGGGTCCGCGGTCGAGCGGTACGCGGTGTCGGCCTCGGACGCCGCGACGGGGACGTTCACGCAGATCGGCGAGCCGACCGCGACGTCGTTCACGGAATCTGGCCTCGCCCCCGGCACGACCCGATATTACCGCGTGTTCGCGCTCAACGAGAACGGGGGCGGCCCGGGGGTCGCCGTCAGCGCGCGCACGTGGGCGGCGCCCACCGCGCCCCGCGACGTCGCGACGAGTCCGACGCCCATCCTCGCGGTCGAGGTCGCGTGGTCGCAGCCCGCGGACACGGGCGGCCGTCCGATCACGGAGTACGTCGTGCTGCGCGCCGAGAAGGGCGGAGCCCTCGAGGAGCTCGACCGCGTCCCCGGTTCGACCCGCTCCTACGTCGACGACCCGCCGCTCCTCGTGCCGTTCGAGTACGCGGTCGTCGCCGTCAACTCGGTCGGCCCGTCGCCGCAATCGTCGCGCGCGTGCGGCGAAGCGTTCCCCATCCCGCCGCCGCTCGAAGCGTGCTGACCGCGATACCCTTAAGGGGCTCCGGCGATTCGCTGCGCAAGGTCGGCGCATGGTCTTCCAGTTCAAGCTCCCCGACATCGGCGAAGGCGTCCACGAGGGCGAGATCGTCGAATGGCACGTCGCCGAGGGCGACCCGGTGAAGGAGGACCAGAAGATGGTCGAGGTGATGACGGACAAGGCGACCGTCGTCATCACGAGCCCCCGCACGGGGAAAGTGTCCCGGCTCCTCGCGAAGCCCGGCCAGGTCGTGAAGGTCGGCGACGTCATCGTCGAGATCGAGGTCGGCCCGCAGGCCGACCGAGATTCACCGCGGCCGGCAGGACGCGGTGTGATCGAGGAACGGAAGGCCACGGAGGGTACGAAGCCCACAGAGCCGGCTGCGGGCCCCGCCGCCGCTCAGGAGGAGAAGACCCTCTTCGACCTGCCGTCGGACCTCTCGCAGAGCCGAAAGAGGCCTGCCGCCGCGAAGCCTGGCGCTTCTCCGGCCTCGCCTGCGCGCGCGCCGCAGCCGGCGAGCGCCGCCGTCGCGAGCGTGAAGGTCGAGCATCCGGCGGGCCGCCCCCTCGCGGCGCCCGCGGTGCGCTGGAAGGCGCGCGAGATGGGGCTCGACCTCGAGCGCGTCGCGGGGAGCGGTCCGATGGGACGCATCCGCATGGAGGACCTCGGACGATCGGGCCCGGGCGGGGGATCGGGCTCGGGGGCGTCAGCGGGCGCGACCGCATCCTTGACCGCGGCGCTCGTCGCGGTCCCGCCGATCGTGCCGCACCCGACCGACGAGCGCGTCCCCATCCGCGGTCTCCGGAAGGCGATCTTCGAGAACATGCAGCGCTCGGAGCACCACGCGGTACCGTTCACGTACTGGGACGAGTGCGACGTGACCGACCTCGTGAAGCTGCGCGCCGACGCGCGCGGGCTCGCCGAGCGGCAGGGCGTGAAGCTCTCGTACCTTCCCTTCATCGTGAAGGCGGTCGTCGCGGGCCTCAAGCAGTTCCCGACGATCAACGCCGTGATGGACGAGCACGCGCGCGAGCTCGTCGTCCGCAAGCACTTCCACGTCGGCATCGCGACCGCGACCGACCGCGGCCTCACCGTCGTCGTCGTGCGCGACGCGGACCAGAAGTCGATCTTCCAGATCGCCTCCGAGATCGACGCGCTCGCCGCGAAGGCCCGCGAGGGGAAGGCGAGCCGCGAGGACCTCGTGGGCTCGACGTTCACGATCACGAGCCTCGGGAAGGACGGCGGCCTCGGCGCGACGCCCGTGCTCAACCACCCGGAGGTCGGCATCCTCGGCGTGCACAAGATCGAGCCGCGCGCCGTCGTCGACCCGGACTCGCGGGAGGTCGTCGCGCGGGACCGCATGAACCTCTCCGCGACGTTCGACCACCGCGTGATCGACGGTCACGTCGGCGCGGCGTTCCTGCAGGAGGTCATCCGGCTGCTGTCGCAGCCGCAGCTGCTCCTGCTCGGGACGGCTTGAACGTCAACCACCAAGGCACCAAGAGGCGGGGAATCCCCCGGATGCTTGGTGGGCTTGGTGCCTTGGTGGTTCCAGTCGCCGATGGGAGGGAGCCACGGAATGAACGCGCCCCCGATCGAGATCCGTGACGCCACGGCCGCCGACCTCGCCACGCTCAGCCGCGCGGGCGAGAAGCCCCCGCCCGACGCCACGCTCGTCGTCCTCTTCCACGGCGAGGCCGCTGGGTGGGGGCGCCTCGTGCGCGACGCGTCGTGCGCGACGCTGGACCTCGTCATCGCGCGCCCGCACCGCGGGCTCGGCCTCGGTAAGATGCTCCTCGCCGCGCTCGAAGCGCGCGCCGAGGCCGCGGGCGCGGAGGAAGCCGTGGAGCATCTTACCGAGG
>DATDQL010000231.1:0-2418 GCA_035292305.1 Thermoplasmatota archaeon | reverse complement strand
CGGACGGGCAGAAGAGCGCCGATCCCTTCCCGAGGGCGCGCGCGGCGGCCGCTTCGAGCGCAAGCACGGTCGGGTCCTCGTCCCACGAGGCGTTGCCGACGTCGGCCGCCCGCATGGCCTCGCGCATCTGCGCGGAGGGCTTGGTCACGGTGTCGCTGCGAAGGTCGACGAGCATGCGCGCTCCGCGGGCGCTAGGTGTACTTCAGGAAGATGCCCCGCAGCTCGTCCTTCGGGCGCAGGCCGACGATCTGGTCGACGCGGCGCCCGTCCTTGAAGACCAGAAGGGTCGGGATGCTCATGATCCCGAACCGCATCGAGGTCTTCGGGTTCACGTCCGTGTTGAGCTTGCCGATCGTGATCTTGCCCGCGAGCTCGACCGCGAGCTCGTCGATGATGGGCTCGAGGCGCTTGCAGGGCCCGCACCAAGGCGCCCAGCAGTCGATGATCGTGACCGGGTTGGCGGCCACGAACGCGTCGAAGTCCGCGTCCGCGACGGCGGCGGCGTTGCTCACGGCGGCGCGTAAGCGGTCGCCCTTCAAGAGGTTTCGGTACCTGTCGCGGAACCCGCCCACCAGGAGGCGCGCGCCTCCCGTCGATGGAAGCGCCCCCGGCGCGCCCTTGCCCGCCGGCCCTCCGCAGGCGGCAGGAGGCCCGGATGCCTGCCGCCGAGGGCAGCGTCTCTCCTCGCGGCCTCCGGCTCGCTGACGGGGTACCGCACGCGCGACCGTCGCCCTGCCAAAGCTACAAATAACGGCCGTCCACTCGCTCCCCATGCTCGACGAGAAGGATCGTCTCATCCTGCGGGAGCTTCGCGACGACGCGAAGAAGACGACGAAGACCATCGCCGAGAACACGTCCATCCCCCGCACGACGGTCCACGACCGCATCACGAAGATGGAGCAAGGCGGCGTCATCCGCAAGTTCACCGTCGTGCCAGACTACGAGCTCATCGACGAGCCCACGACCGCCTTCGTCTTCGTGAGCTACAACCACACCGCGGGCACGAGCCAACGCGAACTCGCCGACCAGCTCGCGAAGCTCGACGGCGTCTACGAGGTCCACCTCATCAGCGGCGACTGGGACATCCTCGCCAAGGTCCGCGGCAAGGACGTCGAGACGATCGGAGAGCTCGTCATCGAGAGATTGCGCGACCTCTCGGGGGTCGGGAAGACCGTCACCTGCACGGTCTTCAAGACGGTGAAGGAAGACGTCTGAGTCGATGCCCGAAGCCGCCTCGTTCGCCGCCGACTTCGCTGCGGCGCGGGACTATGTCGCCCTCTTCCGTGTCGTGAAACGCGTCGTCGAGCGGGAGCTCGGACGCTCGCGCGCCGGGATGATGCTCGGTCTCGCGCCCCTCGGCCTCGCGCCGGACGGTTTCCTCGGCGGCTACTTCGTCGTCGGGTCGAACGCGATCGTCTTGAACCGCGACGTCCTCCGCTATGTGCAGGCCCACGCGCCGGAGCACGTCCACGCGTACGCGTTCCACGTCCTCTTGCACGAGTACCTGCACACGCTCGGATGGTTCCGCGAGGACGAGGTCCGGCCCCTCGCCCTCGACGTGAGCCGCCGCGCGCTCGGCGACGAGCACCCGGCGACGCGCATCGCCGCCGCGATGGTGCCGGGCGCCGGCGGGGAACCCATCGCGTTCTTCCGCAACCTCGTCTACCCGCCCTTCGGGTGGGCGCCGCGGCTCGACGCGCCGATCGAGATCGTCAAAGGGTTCGACCCCGACGCGAGCACGGGCTACATCCAGTAGCCTTATGGCGCGCCGGTCCGGTCCCGCGCCCATGGACTCCGGATGGGCGACGCCCCTCGGCGTCGCCTCCCTGCTCTTCGCCGCATACGGCGCGTTCTGGGTCCTCATCGGCGTCATGACCCCGCTCGCGCTCGGAGCCGGCCGGGTCGGCTCCACGCTCTTCTGGACGCCGGCCGCGGACGCCCACGCCTTCGCGCCCCCCGGCGAGCTCCTCGCGCGCGAGCCCGCGGTCGCCAAGCTCCGCGACGCGTACCTCGTCACGATCGCGGGGCTCCTCGTCGCCGGCGGGGCCGCCATCGCCTGCGTCGCGTGGTTCGCGCTCCGGGAGGGCGCCACGTGGGCCGCGATCGCGCTCACGTTCGCGGGCGCGAGCGTCGTGCCGTTCTGGTGGCTGGTGACGCGGACGTACCTTGCAGGCGGTTGGCGATTCACGCTCGCCGACGTGCCGCCGTTCATGTGGGTGCCCACGGCGCTCTGGCTCGTCGCGACGCCGCTCGCGTGGTGGGGGCTGCGCTGACCGAGCGCAGCGGCCGGCGATGTCTCGCCCCGCAGGGCGAGACTCACCGCGGCGAAGCCGCGGTGTGGGCGTGTCCGCAGACACGCAATCGCACGAGCGGAGCGTGCCGCGAGCACGTCTGGATCGTGCCGCAGTTTCGGCTGCG
>DATDQL010000230.1:0-5915 GCA_035292305.1 Thermoplasmatota archaeon | reverse complement strand
CGCCGTGACCTCCTCGGGCGGAGGTGTCGCGGCGGGGGTGAGACAGCCGGCTACGAGGATCGACAACAGCAGGGCCCCGGCGCGCATGCGCGACGGAGGCCGGAGGGTGGCTTGAAGGCTCTAGGCGGCGGGCTATCCGGTGGTTTCAGGGTCAGGGTCCGCGTCGAGCCGCTTGTTCCCCTTCCCATCGTCCTTCGGGAGCGGGATGCCGAGCTTGTCTGCGAGGAACCGCTTGATCGTCTCGCGGTCCGTCGCCGGGATGCCGAAGTACTCCGGGAACTGCGCGGTCGTCACGAGGTCGAAGGTGTTGCCCGCGACGCGCTTCGTCACGAGCCCCGCTTCCTTGAGCTCGGCGACGTGGTCGTACGCCTTCGCGCCGACCATGTCGATGAGGTCGCTCTGCTTGAGCGGTTGATGGTACGCGATGAGGGCGAGCGTCTTGAGGAGCTTGACCCTGATCTCCATGGGAGCGAGCCGCACGACGTTCGGCGCCCACGAGGCGCCGACCTGCATCGCCCACTTGTCGCCGGCGCGCGCGATCTCGAGCGCGGCGTCCCTCGCAGCGTACTCCTTCTGAAGCGCCTCGAGGGCCTTGCGGCATTCCGGCCGGTGCAGGCCCGTGTTCTCGGCGATCTCGTCGACGAGGAGCGGGCGGCCGGCGGAGAACAGGGCGGCCTCGACGACGCGGACCGGATCCCGGGACGCGGGCGCAGGCGTGAGCCGCACCATCCGCTCGTCGCGGTCCGTCTCATCCTTCGTCGAGTGCTTCTGCATCGTCCCGCCTCAGTTCGTCCCGTGCGCGTGCAGGGGTACCGTTCCGTCGGCCTTCGTCGCGTTCTGCACGAATATGGGGCCGTAGGGGAAGTCGTCCTGCCACACCGTGAGCTTGTTCTGTCGCGCAAGGAAGAGGATGCTCACGAGGGCCTTCACGAGCTCGTCCCGTGTCCGGTCGTGGAGGTCCGTGAGGGGGATCGGGTGCCCGTTGAGCGCGCTGATGCGGCCCCAGATCTCCGCGATCTCCGCTTCCAGGTCCTCCTTGTGCATCTGCCCGTCGACGGAGCCTGCCCGTGCCGTGGCGCGCGCGGCGCGGTCGTGCACGCGTCGTTCCTCGATCTCGGCGCGAAGCGCCGCCTCTCGGCGCGCCTCCTCGAGCGCCTCGACGAGCTCGAGGAGCGTGACCTTGCGGTCGCCCTTGTGGCGGATCTTCTCGTCGATGGGCGCCTGTCCGTCGATGACGCCGCGGGTGAAGAGGAAGTCCGCGTCCTCGGTGAGCCACTCGCCCTCGGGGAGGTCGTCCCACGCGTTCGCCTCCGGCGCCGCGGGTTCGAGCGGGGGCTCGGCCCGGTCCTTCGCGCCGTCGCTCTGGAGCCGGAGGATGGTCCACGCCATGTGGAGCAGGCGGCCCGCGGTCAACAGGTCCACCTCGCCCGTCTTGCGGACGCGGTCGAGGTAGAGGTTCGCGAAGCGCGCAAGGTCGAGGTCCCACGGGTCGAGGTGGTTCTCGAGGACGAGCTCGAAGGCGAGCGCGATGCTGCGCTCGAAGGGGTCCTCGATCGCGACGTGGACGCCTTCCTTCGATTCGCGCACGAGCCGGATGTATTCGTCGATCCTTCCGGCATGGTCGCCCCCGCCCTCCAGCGAGACGATGGACTTGTGGAACAGGAGGTGGCGCACGACCTCCTGCTCGCTCATCGCCGCGCCTTCGGTCAACGGCGGCCCGCCTCCGGGATGCGGATCGTGGGCGCGTGCGCGGCGTCGGCCGCGCGCGGCGGCTCGTCGACGATCTCGCTGATGGAGACCTTGCCGAGCACTTCGCTGATGCCGGTGCTCGTCATCGTCACGCCGTAGATGTTGTCGGCTTCCTTCAGCGTGACCTTGCGCAGCGAGACCACGATGAACTGCGCATGCTTCGACTCCTCGCGTACCATGCGCGCGAGGAGCTCGGAGTTGATGCCGTCGAGGTTCTGGTCGACCTCGTCGAGGTAGTAGAACGGCGACGGCTCGTACTCCTGGATCGCGAAGATGAACGCCATCGACGTGAGGGACTTCTCGCCGCCCGAGAGCGCCTCGAGGCGCGTCACCTTCTTGCCCTTCGGCTGCGAGCGCATGAGGAGCCCGCCCGTGAACGGATCCGCCTCGTCCTCGAGGAGGAGCTCCGCCTTGCCGCCGTCGCTCAGGCGTCCGAAGACGCTCGCGAAGTTCTTGTTGATCTCGTGGAAGACGCGGAAGAAGCCTTCCTTCTTCCTCGCCGTGACCTCGGCGACGAGGCCGTCGAGCTTCGTTCGCTCGGCTTCGAGGTGTTCCGTCTCGACGCGCACCTGCTTCTGACGCTCGGACTGTCGGTCGTACTCCTCGAGGGCGAGCATGTTGACGGGGCCGAGCCGCTCGAGCGCGGACTCGAGGCGACGCACCGTCGCCTGCAGCTCCTGCAGGGTCTCGTCGTAGGTCGCGGGCGGCTGGACCGGCATGGCCGCGAGCTGCGCCTCGGCGTCCGCGAGGGCCTCCTCGGCGCCCGGGACCTTGCCGCGCGCCGCGTCCGCCATGAACACGACCGTGTCGAGCTTGTCTGTGATCTGCGACGCCTTGGTCTCGAATTGCGCGCGCGCCTGCACGGCCTTGTCGCGCTGAGCGTGCAGCCCGCGCAGCTCGTCGGAGGCCTCGGCCTCCATCTTGAGGAGGATCCCGAGCTCGCGGTCCGCGGCCTCGATCTGGGTCTCGCCGCCCTTGCGGTTCTTGTCGTGCTCGGCGGCGCGTCCCTCGTTCGTCGCGACCCGCGCGTCGAGCTCGGCCTTGCGCTCCGCGAGGAGCTCGGCTTCCTTCGAACGGGTCTGGGACTGGGAGGCGAGGTCGCGCGCCGACTCGCGGAGCGTCTCGACCTCGCGGATGAGGCGCTCGAGCTCGGCGGCCGTCTCCTTGGCGGTCGCCTTCAGCAGGAGCTTGCCCTTGTCGTCGCGGTCCGCCTCGATCCGGCGCACGCGCGTCTCGATCTCGGCCGCGCGCCCCACCGCGGCGTCGACCGCGGCCCCCGCCCCGGAGTGCTCCGCGTCCGCGCCCGCCTTCTGCTCCTGCACGGACTTGAGGCGGCCCTCGAACTCCTTGCGCTTCTTCTCGAGGTCGAGGAGGCGACGCGCCTTCTCGCCCGTCGTGGACGTGCTCGCGCGCAGGTCCTCCTCGGTCTTGCGGATGTCCTCCTTGGCGGCCGCGAGGTCCGCCGCCGCGGCCTCCTGCTGCTCGATCGCCTCGCGCAGCTGCCCGGCGATCTTCTCGACCGCCTCCGCGCCCTTGGCGCCGAAACGCATGTTCCCCTTCTGGGGCGCTTCGCCGCCGGTCATCGCGCCCGCCGCGTCGATGAGGTCGCCTTCGAGCGTGACGAGGCGGACGCCGCCCATGAGCCTGCGCGCCGCGCCCAGGCTCTTGACGACGACCGTGTCGCGGAAGACGTACCAGAACGCCGCCGCGTACTTCTTGTCGTACTGGAGGAGGTCGACGGCGAAGCCTTCCGCGTCCGCGTCCCGGACGGCCATCAGTGGCTTGCCCGCGGGGCGCCCGGGGGCCATCTTGTTGAGCGGGAGGAACGTCGCGCGGCCGAGCTTGTTCTTCTTGAGGAAGTCGATGGCGCGCGCGGCGTCCTCGTCGCTCTCGACCACGATCGCCTGCATCCGCCCGCCGGCCGCGATCTCCATCGCGAGCTCGTGCTTCGATTGCACGCGCGCGAGCTCCGCGATCGTGCCGTGCACGCCCTTGAGGGTGCCCTGGTTGCGCGCCTCCGTGACGGCTTCCACCGCGCGCGTATATCCCCGGCTCGCCTTCTCGTCGGCCTTCTGCTCGGCCTTCAGGAGCGAGTACTCGTTCTGGAGCCGACGGATGGCGTTCTCGAGGTCGCGGAGGTCCTCGGTGAGCTTCGCCTCTCGCTTCTTCGCCGCGAAGAGCCGTTTCTCGAGGGACTCCGACGACTGCGTCGTGACGCCGGTCTCCTTGCGCAGCTCGCTGGCCTCCCAGTCGACGTCGCGGATCTCGAACTCGACCGTGCCGATCTGCTCGGTGAGCTCGGCGCGGCGCGTCTCGAGCCGTTGGACGGCCTCGCGCTGACGGTCCGCTTCGAGGCGCACGGCGTGGAGCTCGCCGTGCAGGCGTTCGTGCTCGACCTTCATCTGCGCGAGCTCGCGTTGGAGCTCCGCGGCGCTGCCGGTGCCCTTCGCGATGCGGTCGCGCAAGGCGTCGAGGACCGCGGTCCTCGACACCAGGCTCGCCTCCGCGGCGGTTTGCGCAGCGGAGGCTTCGTCGCGGAGCTTCTCCGCCTTCTGGAGGTCCTTCACGACGCGCTTCAGGTCGCCTTCGAGCGACGTGCGCTCCCGCTTCAACTCCGTCGCCTCGCCCTTCGCGTAATTGACGAGCTCCTTCGCGCGGACGGACGTCGCCTTGAGATCGTCGATGCGTCGCCGCATCTCCTCGGCCTCGGCGCCGCCGCGCTCCGCGATCGTCCGGTCGATCCCCGTGAGCTTCTCCTCGGCCTCGGCGATCTCCGCTCGTACGCGGTCGCGCTCGCCCTCGAGTGTCGCGCGGTCGCGGTCGTGCTTCGCGGCCGCCTCGTGCAGCGACGCGAGCTCGGCGCGCAGGTTCTCGACACGGCGCCTCGCGGACTTCGCGCGCGCGACGTCGAGGTCGTCCTTGACGGCCTTGTGCTTGAGCGCAGCCTCGCGTTCGCGTTCGAGCGTGCCGAGGTGACGCTCGATCTCGTCGAGGATGATGTGCAGGCGTTCGAGGTTCGCCTGGACCTTCGTCTTCTCGTCCTCGGCGGCCTTGAGGTCCGAGTCGAACTTCGTGATGCCCGCGATGCCGTCGATCACGCGGCGGCGCTCGAGAGCCGTCATCTCCACGATGCGCGTCACGTCGCCCTGGCGCACGATGTTGTAGCCGTCCGCGCTGATGCGCGAACGCGCGAGCAGCGTGTCGAACTCCGTGAGGCTCGACGGGCGGCCGTTCACGTAGAAGTGCGAGTAGTAGTTCTCCGCGTTCGAACGCGAGAGCCGGACGACGCGAGTGAGCGTGACCTCGTCCTCGTCGACGGGGATCACACGATCCTCGTTCGCGAACACGAGCGAGACCCGGCACTCCTTGGACGCGGTCCGGTCCTTGCCGCCGTTGAAGATGAGGTCGGTGAGCCTGCCGGCGCGGATGGCCTTGTTCGAGGTGGGCCCGAGGACGAAGAGCACGGCGTCGCCGATGTTGGATTTCCCGGAGCCGTTCGGCCCCGTGATCGCGGTGAAGCCTTGCAGGAACGGGACCGCCAGGCGCCGGCCGAAGCTCTTGAAGTTCTCGACCTCGACGCGCTTGAGGTGCATCCCACGTCCACCTGACGCTAGGGCAGGTCCAGTTCGAGGGGAGGCGAGCCCGCAGGCCGCCGCACCCTACTGGCATGCCCATCCCGGACGCAGGGAACGAGGCCGCGGCCCTTCAAGGTTTCGGGCGGGGAATCGCGACGTCCCGCCGAGGAACAGGCGCGGATCGCGGCGGCAGAAGGCGCGCGAGCGAGCGCGCCCTGCGGAGCGGGGCTTCTGCGGGACCGAGGGCGGGTGCTAGGACGGTCGACCGCGGGGGTGCGGTCGACAGGACGAGCACCCGCCCGCCTGGACGGAGCGGCGCGCCTCGGCGTCGCGGCGCGCGCCCGCGCGTTCCAGCGGATTCGCGCGAGGGGAACGCATTTGTAGGGCCTCCGCCTTCGGGGCGACGCCGCGCCGCGGCTTCTCCCGGGGCAGTAGATCAGTTGGGAGATCGCCAGACTGAAGATCTGGAAGTCGCCGGTTCAAGTCCGGCCTGCCCCATGCTTAGGACGGCAGGCGCCGTGGCTCGCCTTGGACCGTGACCCACGCGGAGAAGCTGCTGCTGATGTTGTTCCCCTCGGGGTCGGCGGTGGG
>DATDQL010000229.1:0-3037 GCA_035292305.1 Thermoplasmatota archaeon | reverse complement strand
ACCGGTCCGTTGCATCCTGCCAGGTTCACTCGGAGGAACGGAGGAACGAAGGATCGGAGGTCGCGCCTTGTTCGCCCCCTCGAGGCTTCGGACTTTCGAGCCAAGGCCGAAGCGACGAAGAGACGAAGACTGGACGATGTCCCCGGAGCCGTCCTTGGTGCCTTGGTGGTTTTTTGACGAGAGCATCAGCCGAGGAGCAGCGTCCTCGCCTCGCCGCTCGCCGCCGCGCGTTCGATCGCGCGCGCCGCCTCCTCGCGGTCCTGCGCGAGCGCCGTCGCGGCGTGCAGCGCGGTCATGCGTTGGAGGCGCGGCGACGCGGCGGCCGCGCGCGCGAGGCATGCTCCGGCGTGGACCGCGAACGCGGTCTCGAGGAGGCGCAACGACGCGACCTCCCGTTCCGCGGCGGGCGCCTGCGAGAGGCGCGCGGCCTCCTTCTGCAGGCGCATGAGCGCGCGCCCCTGCGCTTCGATCGCCGGGAGCAGCCTGGCCGACGACACCGCGGCCTGGCAGGTCTTCACGTGGGAGACGAACGCCGCGAGGGCCCCCTCGCGTGCGATGGCCTTGCCGAGCTCGAGGGCCTGGATGTTCGTCGTGCCCTCCCAGATCGGGAGCACCTGCGCGTCGCGCAGCAGGCGCGGCGTCACGTACTCCTCGGTGTAGCCGACGCCTCCGAGCCATTCGCAGGCCTCGCTCGCGGCGCGCACGGCGAGTCGTGCGGTGACCGCCTTCGCGCAGGGCGTGAGGATGCGCAGCAACGCGGTCGCGCGCTTCGTGTCCTCCGCGGTCCCCCCTCGCTCCGCGTCCTCACCGGCCTCGAAGACCTCCGCGACGTCGAGCGTCGCCGCGAGCGCGGCTTCGGTCTCCACCGCGATCGCGAGGAGCCCGCGCATGAAGAGCGGGTGGTCGGCGAGCGGTTTCCCGAAGGCCTCGCGCGAGCGCGCGGAGCGGAGGCCCTCGCGGAGCGCGCGACGCGCGATCCCGACGCTCGCGATCGCATTGTAGAGCCGCGACAGGTTGACCATGTCCGCCATGGCGCGGAACCCCTCCCCGGGGCCCGCGACGAGGTCCGCCTCGGCCGCGTCGAGGACGACCTCGCCTGTCGCCATGCTCGTGACGCCGAGCTTGTCCTTGAGGCGCCGGATGCGGAGGCCCGGGTTCGGCCTGCCGTCCGGCAGGTCTCGCGGGATCAGGAACAGTCCGAGCCCTTCGATCCCCGCGGCGGCGCCCGTTCCGTCCTCGCTCGTCCCTCGCTCGGACCCCCCTCGCTCGGGGCCCGCTCCGCTCGTGCCACTGAGTGCCTGCGGGCGCTCCGTGGCACGGCCGCTGCGCTCGGGGATGTGGGCGAGCGCGAGCGCCACCTCCGCGGTGCAGTTCGAGGCGAACCACTTCTCGCCCGTCAGGCGCCACGTGCCGTCGGGGTCCTGCGCGGCGGTCGTCGCGGTGCCGCCGCCGACGTCGCTGCCCCCGCCGCGCTCCGTGAGGTACATGGCTCCTTCGGCCGCGCCCTCGACGTCCTTTGCAACGAGCCTGGGGACCCAGCGGTCGCGCAGCGCGCCGCCGCGCTTCGACAGCACGTACGCGGCACCGTCCGTCATGCACGCGGGGCAGAAGTAGCCGCACTCGGCCTGCGCGTAGAGGTATCCGAGAGCGAAGCCGAGAACGCGCGGGGCGCGCGCGGCGCCGGCGAAGGGGCGCCACGCGAGCGTGAAGACCTCGTGCTCGCGCGCCGCGCGGCGCAGGTGGTCGTACGACGGATGGAACCGGACGTCGTGCGGCCGCGCGCCCTCGAGACGCGGGCGGTCGCGATCCGCCTCGCGGGCGAGCGCGTCGATCGTCGCGGGGGCCGCGGCGCCGAGCGCGAGCAGGCGGGGCTCGGCCTCCTTCAGGACGGCCGCGGGAAGACGCGCCGCGAGGAGCGCCGCGAGCGCCGGGTCGTCCGTCCACCAGTTCTCCCCGGGCGCAGGCCGCGACGGCACGAGCTCGACCATCGCTACTCCTTCGCGAACGTCCCCATGATCTCGCCCCACGCAAGCGCGCTCGACTCCACCGCGCGCCGCACGTCCTCGACGGACGCGCCCTCCGGCACGTCGAGGGGGCCCGGCAGCGCGTACACCTTGAAGAAGTACCGATGGATCCCCGAGGGTGGGCACGGGCCGTGGTATCCGAGCGTCCCGGCGGTCGTCTTTCCCTGCCGCGCGCCGAGCCTCGTGAGGTCGGCGCCCTTCGGGACGGACGCGACGACCGGGAAGTTCCAGGCGGTCCAATGCGTCCACGTCCCGCGGGGCGCGTCCGGGTCGTCGACGATGAGCGCAAGCGAGCGCGCCCCCTCCGGTATGGAGGCGACGTCGAGCGGCGGCGAGAGATCGGACCCCTTGCACGTGAACTCGCGGGGGATGGGCGAGCCTCCGGTGAACGCGCTCGAACTGACGCGGATCGTCTTCGGAACGTTCGTGCTCGCACCTCGCGGCGCGCAACCGTTGGTGCACGCTTGAGGGTTCGCACGCGGACCTTGATGCCTGCAGTCCTCCCGCTACTTGCATCTCCGAGACGTCGCCGTGCGTGCATGGTGACCTTCGGAGAGAAGTATGTCGAGAGGGCCGAGAAAGCGCTCGTCGAGTCCGTTGCGCTCATCCACGCGCGACAGATGCCGATGACCCCTGACGACTGCTACGCCAAGATCCAAGGATTCGGGTGGTCGCAGAAGGTCGACCTCGACTTCGTCAAGGACTGCTACCGCCGCCTCGACCGCGACGGCCACCTCAAGGAAGAGAACGGCCGCTACACGATCACGGACGACGGCCGCGAGGACGTCCAGCGCATCGAGAACGTCCTGCGTCACGTGGTCGGGCAGATCGGGACGAGCCTCCCGAGCGGCCCGACCGCGGCGGCGGGCGTCGGCGGCGTCACGCGCGGGTCGAGCGGCGGGTCCACGGGCACGCCCCGGGGGTCAGGCCGCAACCT
Source organism: Thermoplasmatota archaeon (assembly GCA_035292305.1). Lineage (GTDB taxonomy): Archaea > Thermoplasmatota > SW-10-69-26 > JACQPN01 > JAJPHT01 > DATDQL01. The sequence continues at coordinate 76 of DATDQL010000229.1, read as the reverse complement.
CTGAGACGCCCGAGGGGCCGCCCTTCCGGGCTCTCCATGGAGAGCACGCCGGGGCCCACGAGGATCGGGGGCCTGG
>DATDQL010000228.1:0-8875 GCA_035292305.1 Thermoplasmatota archaeon | reverse complement strand
GGGAGGAATACGACCACGGGATCGTAACCGACGCTGCGATACTTTGCAAGAGGATGTTCGGAGCCCAAGTCGAGTCCACTCGGGACTACGATGGCCTCCCAAGTCGTGCCTCCGTCCTCGCTCACGACGATATGACTCCTTCCCGTGCCGGAATAGGTGTCATACCAACCCTCCCATGGCTCGGAATACGCGATTACGAGGTGGTCTTCGTTTCGGGGATTCACCGCGAGGAACGGCTCCCACGCGCGGGCGGGCGAGTCGTCCACGATGCGTGCGCATCCGCCGACGCAGTGGGGGGCGGCCTGGTCGAGCTGTGCGGTCAGAACCGTGTCGGCTTGTCCAAGGCACCCCGCGAGCACGGGGGCGAGGAGGACGAGGACGAGGGCGGTGCGCATCATCTCAGGACAACTCCAGGCTCAGCGTGAAATCGGTCGGCGGGTTCCTGCAGCTCTTGACGACGGCGGTCCATGCGCCTTGGTCGCCCGTGCGCAGCTCGGATGCGAAGGTCTCGGGCACATCATAGGTCCCGACGTCGAATGCGTCCTCTTCCGCGTCGTACAGCATGAGATCGAGGTCCGAGGTCTCCGCGTTCGGGCCCGTCGTCGCCCATTCGAGCGTTCCGTTCACGAAGCGCGTGTCGGCCGGGACCTCGAACTCGAACGTCCTGGAGCCTCGGTCGCGCGCAACCTCCTCCAACGCCGGATAACTCTCGAGGTCGCAGTAGGGAAGGTCGACGTGGCCCGTGAACTCGTACTCCACAGGCTCGTCGAGGCCAGGCGGGGGCGGTGGCGGTGGGGGTGGCACGTACGGGCGGAGAGGGGGCCAATCCATGCGAGAGATGGGATCCGCGGTGGCCCCCGTCGCCTCGACGGACGCGAGGCGCACGATCTCTGGGCGGCCGAACGCGATCAGTGCACGGTCACCCGCCCACGCCAGTCCATCGTAGCAGTTGCCGCACCGAGGGTGCTCGTGGGTGTACCCGTCGCCCATGACGAGGGCCTTCTGGACGGCGACCGGAGGGTAGTCCGCGTGCCACCTGTCCAGGACGACGTCATGCACGGGCGCGCCGGAGCGGTCCAGCACGACGTGCCGCACCTCGTGCTCGCCCGGCGGGGGCGCGAGATCCGGGTCGCCCGTGGGGAGCGGCGTCGCGAACGAATCGTACCGGACGAGAAGGTGCTGGGCTCCGGATGTGTCCGCCGCGCTGAAGCTGACGCGCGCGCGATCCCATACATCGGGAGACCACACGCGCGCGTCGCCAGAAGGCGTCCACGTCATCCCGCCGTCGGCGCTGTGCAGGAGCACGCTCTCGCGGCCCTCGGGAGCCTCCTGGTCGTAGACCATCACCAGGGTCCCATCCGCGAGCAGGGTCAGGAAGGGGAACTCGAACGCGTACCCGCTCTCGACCAAGATCTCCGCGATGAGCATCGCGGACCGGGTCCTCGGGTCGAACGCGTAGATCTGCACCACGGTGGGCGCGTCGTCCAGGTCGCGCACGCAAGCGAGCCGAAGCACCCCCGCCACGGCGACCGGCATCCCGCCGCGGAAGCATGGCGGGCGCTCTTCGGGATCGAGGTGGCTCCACGTGGTGCCGTCGTCGGTGCTCCACGCGACGACCGACGTGCGTTCGCTCGTGTCGGCGAGGGTCTCCTGCCACGCCACGTACAGGACGCCGGTTTCAGGATCGCGTACGATCCAGGGACGGTCGGCCCCGCGGTCGTCGTCGTCGAGCCATGCGGAAGCGCTCCAACTCTTCCCGAGGTCGTCGCTTCGCGCGTAGAAGGCGCGGATGTGCCGCAACCCGTTCCCGTTCGTGTCGAGGGGATCCCCCACGCGTTCCGTTCTGGCCACGCCGGCCACATGGAGTCTGCCCTCCGGATCGAAGAGTAGCGCAGCCTCGCCCTCGGAACTCGTGACCAACGGGTCCGCGTCCGCGGGCGGCGGCGCGAAGGTCTCGCGCCACGCCGCTCCGGCGTCCTCCGTGATGTAGATCCCGAGCGTGGTCTCGACGCGGTCCCCGGCCGCGAGGTGCCGCACCCGTTCACCGTCGGGGTTGGCAAGGGTCGCGCCCACGGCAAAGATCCGCGGGTTCGTGGGGTGGACCGCCACGTACGGCTGCTGGTAGTTGGTCGCCGTCGCGCGAGGCAACTCCGAGAGGCAGGGATCGGATGCGCCCTTGCCGTCATCGCCAGGACACGCGTAGAGGAAGACGGGCAGCGTCGTCGCGAGATCCGTCGCGGCGCGCGGATCGAGTGTCGCGCCGAGACACCCCGCGAGGGCGGGCGTGAGCAGGACGAGCACGACCGCGGCGCGCACGTTCGTGAGCCGACGCGTGGGGTCAAATACCTTGGTCTCGGACGGCTCGGTCCAAGGGCCGGCTGCGCCCGCCGCAGCCTTCATCCCGGGGCCGGCGATGGTGCCGCCATGCACGTCCGCCGCATCGCCGTCCTCGGCGCGGGGGAGATGGGTCACGGGATCGCGGAGCTCGCGGCCTTGCGCGGCTTCGAGGTGCGGCTGCGCGACGTCGACGCGGGCATCGTCGAGAAGGCGCTCGGCAAGGTCCGCTGGTCGCTCGACAAGCTCGCGGAGAAGGCGCAGGTCACGAAGGAGGACGCGGCCGCGGCCATCGGTCGCCTTCGCGGCACGACGGATCTCGCGGAGGCGCTCGAGGGCGCGGATCTCGTCATCGAGGCGGTCCCGGAGCGGCTCGACCTCAAGCGCAAGGTCTTCGCGGAGGTCGAACGCCTCGCGCCGGCCGCGTGCGTCCTCGCGACGAACACGAGCGGCATGCAGATCGCCGAGATCGGCGAGGGCCTGCGCGACCCGTCACGCCTGGTCGGCATGCACTTCTTCAACCCGGTGCTGCTCATGGACCTCGTCGAGGTCGTCCCGTCGGACAAGACGGCGCCCGACGCGACGGCCACCGCGGTCGCCGTCGCGAGGGCGCTTGGGAAGAAGGTCGTCGTCTGCCGGAAAGACGTCCCCGGCTTCATCACGACGCGGCTCGTGGGCGCGTTCTTCAACGCCGCGGGCTGGCTCGTGCACCGACGCGTGGCGACGAAGGAGCAGGTCGACGCCGCGCTGCGGTTCCAGGCCGGCTTCCCGATGGGGCCGTTCGAGCTCGCGGACCTCGCGGGCCTCGACGTCGCCCGCGACGCCGGCCAGTACGTCTCCGAGCGCCTCGGGCCCGCGTACCGCGCGGCGCCCGTCGTCGAAGAGTTGGTGCGCGAGGGACGGCTCGGGACGAAGGTCGGCCGCGGGTTCTACGACTACGCGCATGGCCGGCCCCAGCTCAAGCCAGCCGACGGCGAGGGGTTCGACCCCGCGAAGGTGCTCGCGGTCGTCGCGAACGAGGCCGCGAAGCTGATGCACGAGGGAGTCGGCACGGCGGCGGAGATCGACGAGGCGATGCGACTCGGCTGCGCGTTCCCGAAGGGGCCACTCGCCTGGGCCGACGAGCGCGGGCTCGACGCCGTGCTGAAGACGCTCCTCGACCTCAAGGAGGAGTCGGGCCTCGACGCGTACGAGCCCGCGGAGCCGCTCGTCTCGCGCGTCGACGACGGTCACCTCGGCAAGAAGACGGGCAAGGGGTTCCACGAGTGGGCGGAGCCCAGCGGCGCTGAGACACGTCGCGCGTACGGCACTCTGCGCGTCGATAAGGACGGCAGCATCGCCGTCGTCACCCTCGACCGCCCGCACCGGTTGAACGCGATCGACGCGGAGATGACGGAGGACATCGCGCGCTGCTTCGTGGATCTCGCGCACGACCGGGACGTCCGAGCCGTCGTCGTGATCGGCTCCGGCGAGAAGGCGTTCTGCGTCGGGGCGGACCTCGCCTCGACCGCGGACATCGACCCCGGCTCCGCGGCGCAGATGGTGCGGCGCGCCCACCTCGCGTTCCTCGCGATCGAGAAGTGCCCGAAGCCGGTCGTCGCCGCGCTGAACGGCTACGCGTTCGGCGGCGGTTTCGAGCTCGCGATGGCGTGCGACTTCCGCGTCGCTGCGCGGCGGGTCGAGCTCGCGCTCCCCGAGGTCAAGCTCGGCCTCCTCCCTGCCGCGGGAGGGACGCAACGCCTCCCTCGCCTCGTCGGCCTCGCGCGCGCGAAGGAGATAGCGCTCCTCGGCGGGCGCCACAAGGCGGACGAGGCGCTCGCTTGGGGCCTCGTGACCTCGGTCGTCGACAACGACCGGGTCCTCGAGGAGGCGAAGGCGCTCGCGCGACGCCTCGCGGAGAACGCCCCCCTCGCGCTCGCGAAGACGAAGATGGCCCTGCACGCGGCGTTCGACACGCCCATCCAGCACGGGATGGAGATCGAGGCGAACGCGTTCGGCCTGCTCCTCGCGACCGAGGACGCGGTCGAGGGAGTGAGCGCGATGTTCGCGAAGCGCAAGCCGGAGTTCAAAGGTAAGTAATGGAGGACGTCCCCGGCTTCACGCACCTGATGCGCTCGTTCTACGCGGCGAGCCTCGGCCAACGGTCCCCCCGCGACATCCTCGAGGACGTCGCGCGGCACCGCGCGCTCCTCGACGCCGTCCTCGCGCCGGTCTCGCCGCGCCCGGGCCGGCTCGTCGTCGACGTAGGCACTGGCGCGGGCCTCCTCGCGCTCGCGGCGGGGCGCCGCTTCCCCGACGTGCGGGTCCTCGGCGTCGACGTGGCCGCAGAAGCGATCGACCGCGCGCGCGACGCCGCGCGCGATGCCGGTCTCGCGAACGTGCGCTTCGAGGAGGGGTTCGCAGAAGCGCTGCAGGTCCCCGACGGCGCCGCGGACACCGTGTGCGCGCTCGCCGCGTTCAACCTGTTCCCGGACAAGGAAGGCGCGCTCCGCGAGGCGCGCCGCGCGCTCGGGGCGGGCGGGACGTTGGTGATCGCGGACGCGTTCCGCGTCGACGCCGATGCGCGGGCGAGCGGAACGGCGGTGGTCCCGTCGGGCCCGGGGCCGCTGACGACGGACGCGTGGCGCGCGCTCCTCGGACGGTGCGGACTCGAGCCGATCGCGTCGCACGACGTCACGGACGTCCGCCGCGCGCTCGACGCGTCCCGCGCGTGGCTCTATCCTCCGCTCGTGGACGGGTTCTCGTTCCGCGTCGAGAGCGCGCGGCGAGACTGACGCGCGCGAGGACCCTACCTCGGGGGCGGGTCGCCGCGACCCTCGGAGGGCGGCGGGCCGCGACCGGGGGCCTGTGGGGGGGCGTCCGTGGGGGGCTCCTCCGGGGCGGGCGGAGGGACGGGCGACCGAGACGGGGCGAGCGGCGGGGGCGGGATGTCCTTCCACTGCGGCCCCGGAGGGCGGCGCCGATCCAGGATCCGCGCCTTCACGACGTCGTAGGCGAGCGGGAGGACGATGACGACCGCGAGCGCGACCGCGAGCATGACCCACAGGTCCGTCGGCGCCGCCGCGTAGAAGATGCGCGACCAGGTCGGCGGGACGCTGCGCTGGTTGCACGGCGGCGCTTCGCACGCGGAGACGGCGAGCTTGATGAGGCCGAACCAAGGGAGCTCACCGCGCGCCTTCCCTTGGACCCACTCGGGCTCGACGACGGAGGCGAGGCCCATCGCCTGGTCCGCGACGCGGTTCGTGACCGGGTTGTCGCCGCGCGTGAGGTAGCCGCTCGCGGAGGGCTTGTACCCCTCCTCGCGGGAGTAGCCGCGGGTGCTGTCGAAGCCGAGCTCGGGAAGGAAGATGCCGCGCTCGTCGAACACCTGCTCCGTCCCTTCCCACATGAGCCGATACGAGCGATCCACGCCGGTCCCCTGGACGTCGACCCAGGTCATCGCGCGGTGGATGATCGGGACCCTGCCGCGGTTGTTCTGAGGGTAGTAGACGAGGACGTCGCCGGACTTGCCGAACCGGTCGCGGCCGCCCTCCGCGTAGGTCTCCGCGTCGCGGGGCCCGTCGAGCTTTTTCACGAGCACCATGTCGCCCGGGTCGATCGTGCCGAACCGGCCGTACGGGACGTCGGCGTCCGCGTGCATCATCGAGCCGGACTCGACGACGACCATCGGCGGCCAGACGTGCGTGTAGAGCGTCAGCGTCCCGAGCACGCCACCGACGATGAGGACCGCGTAAAGCAGGTCCTTCCAGAGCGGCACGCGGCCACGAGGCGAGGGCGTTGCGCGCGGCATCGCGGCCTCGGGCACGAGCCGGGGGGAGCCCGGCGGATGCAATAAGGCTTTCCGAGACGCGCGCCTACCGCCGGCGCGAACGCCGTGACATCGACGAAACCGGCTGCGAGCGTCACCCTCCTCGGCGTCGGCCACGTGTTCGACCTGCGACGACAGGTCACGGACGAGATCGCGCGCCGCATGCCCGACGTCGTCGCGCTCGAGCTCGACCCCGCAAGGTGGCGCGCGCTGCGGGCGCCGCCGGAGACGCCGCGGGAGGGACCGATCGCGTACCGCGCGATGGCATCGTTCCAGGACCGCCTCGCACGCGCGTACGGGGTCCGCGCCGGCGACGAGATGCGCGCCGCCGCCGACATCGCTCGCGACCTGCGCGTCCCCATCGCGCTCATCGACATGGAGGCGGCCACGGTGATGCAACGCCTGCGCCGCGAGATGCCCTTCGGGGAGAAGGCGCGGCTCGCCCTGTCCACGCTCGGCGGCCTCTTCATCCCCGCACGCGGCGTCGAGGCGCAGGTCGAGCAGCTCGCGTCCGACTACGGCCCCGCGTTCGACGAGATGGCGCGGAAGTTCCCGACGCTCAAGCGGATCCTCCTCGACGACAGGAACCATCACATGGCCCGCGCCCTCGCGCGCCTGCACCGGGAGGGCCGCTCCGTCGTCGCCGTCGTCGGCGACGGGCACGTGGACGGCGTCACCGCCGCGCTCCTCGCCGACGGGGTGCCGACCGAGGCCGTGCGCCTGCGCGAGATGCGACGCACGGACGGGCCCGCGGAAGGGACCGCGACGGCGCACTTCGAGGTCGAGACGCGGCTCGACTGATCAGGACGACCCTTCGCGGCGCAGGGTCTCGAGCTCGCCCTCGAGGGAGGCGAGCACCTCACGCGCGCGACGGACATGCTCCACCTTGATGCGCACGTCCGGCGCCTCGACGACCCACCGGAGCAGCGTCGCGACGTCGTCCAGGCTCTTGTTCACGGTCAGGCGGAGGGCGTCCTCGTACAGCTTGCGCTCGTCGATCATCGCTCGATGCTCCGTGCGTTCTTGATGTCCGCCTTGTCGTCCGCGTCGAAATGCGACGGGATGTCCTCGCCGCTCGAGAAGAGGTTCGTGACCTCGAACGTGTCGACCGCCCAGAACATCACGCTCGCGTCGCTCTTCGAGTGCTTCTCGCCCTCGTTGTCGCTCGTCTCGCCCACGGGGTCCTGCGTCATCTCGTGCGGCCGGACCATCGGGATGCCGTTGTTCACGAGGCCGAGGTTGTGCCCGAACTCGTGGACGAGCACCGCGCGCTCCACGAACCGCTCCTTCGGTTTGCCGAGCGTCGAGGGCGTCGGGATGATCTGGTCGTCGGCCTGGGTGTTCTTTCGGATCGTGCCCTTGAGCATCGCGACGCTCGAGCCGTGGTACGCGACCCCGAGCGCCCCCTCCGCCTCGAACCCGCCGTCGAGGAAGAGCACGTACAACGCGGCCGTGTCGCCGTCCGTGTACCGCGACCGGTACTTGAGCTCGAGGTCGTTGATCTCCGCGAGGGTGTACGCGTGCGTCGCCCCACGCCCTCGCACGTCCTTGGACGTCTGGATCGTCACGGGCTTCCCGAGCGCGCCCTCGAGCTCCTTCTCGAAGTCCGCAAGAGCCTGCGCGTTCGGCCCCGCGCCGTCCACTGCGTCGAGCTCGACGACGACGTTCGGAAACCTAGGCCCGATGAAATCGAGCGCGAGCTCGCCCGGGCCCGACGCCTGGTTCCGGCGCTCGTCGAGCTGCCCGAACGGCGACGCGCACCCCGCCAGGAGCACGGCCGCGACCACCGGAGCGAGCCGCAGGCTCGCCGAAGCGATGCGCACGCGCTCGACCAGAGCGGGCCCGATATAAGGCTTCTAGGAATACGTCGGGGCGAAGCGAGAGCCCCGGCCGCACGGGACGGACTGGATCGCTACAGGCTGGTCGCTTGGGAGATCGCCCGTGCAGCCGAGGGACGCGTGAAGGTCGCGCCCGCGACCTCCCCACGACGGCCCGCCCATCCGACAAGCGTCGGAAATAGCCTATCGTACATGGGCCGAACCGACTCGGCGAAGAAGCGTGACCGGCCGGGCCGAAAATGGATTTCGGTGTTGAGGCTGGGTTGCTGGGAGGCTGGACTCCCGGCCGGTTGCGCCTCCACGGCGGCGCCCGCGGAAGGGGTTTCTGGTGCACGCCGCGGAACCCGCCGACGGTTCGTGGACCAAGATGAGGGACCGCGCAGGGCGACGACGGGACGACGTCAGGGGGCGCGATCGCCGTGCGAAGGAGCGCGCCAAGGCGCGCCGCGCGGTGGGACCGGCCGCGGCCCGGGTCGCCCGGGCGCGCGCGGGAACCGGGGACACCTGACCTCCCAGCTGTAGCGCCGCGGCGCGACAGCTGGGAGGTCACCTGTCAGCGATTCCCGCGATCGCCCTGGACGCGCGGCGGCTCGTCTGCATCGACGTGCGTCGGGCGTCGCAGGCCCGTGCTCGTCCGAGGCAGAGCCGGCGGAAACCGAGCGGCGCGCGGCACCGTCGGTCGCTCCCGCAGCCCTTATCACCCGAATCCTCCTAGCGGCGCCCGCCGCGCCGCACGGACGGCCGGTTGGGCGCGTAGCGAAGCCTGGATATCGCAGCGGCCTCCTAAGCCGAAGATCGGGGGTTCGAATCCCCCCGCGTCCGCTCACTCGCTCGCTTCGCTCGCTCGTTCGCGGACGCGGGGCGACCGCTCCCTCGCTTCGCTCGGTCGCGGTCC
>DATDQL010000227.1:0-6961 GCA_035292305.1 Thermoplasmatota archaeon | reverse complement strand
CGTCCCGCGCGCGGACTCCGTTACGGACCGCTTACCGGCGGACGACCGCCGGGACAGGGTTCTTCGCGGCCTGCACCTTCATGTGCGAGGCGATGTCGGCGAGCTCCTTCTCGAAGGTCGTCGTCTCGACCTGGGCGCCGTTCAGCAACCCGGACGACTGGCGCGTGAGGCTCGCCATGAAGACGGCCTCCTGGATCTCCTGCTCCGTGGCGCCCGCGACTCGGGCGCCTTCGGTGTGCAGCAGCACGCTGTACTCGCACGGGATCTGGGCCGCGAGGCCGAGTCCGATGAGCTCCTTCGTCTTCCTCGGGAGGGAGGTCTTCTCCGACAGCTGGAAGTCGCGGACCGAGGTCCACCACAGGCGGAGCCCGGCGGGCGGCATCGCGAGCGCGAACGACGGCACGGAGCCGTACGCCTGCTCGATCTCGTGGCGCAGGTCCTGCGGCACGGTACTAAGAGGATTGATTGTTGGCATTTCTTTCACCGTTCCTCCGAAGGCCGACCGAGGGTTTAGAATGGCGTGTCTCCCGTGCGGGCGTCGTGTGGCGACACGTACCGACCCCGGGTCGGGCGCGCGCGCATCCGGCAACCCTGGGGCGGAGACGTCGCGAACGGCCGACCCCGAGGCGGCAAAGCGTCGCGTCGCCGACGTCCGCCCGGCGCGCCGTACCCGGGCACTTGACGCAGCCGGCGAGCCACGTGGCGCCCATGGGACCTCGCACCGTCGACCGCCTCGTGCACACCAGTGGTTCCCCGCAGGCGGAGGAGCACAGTGCGCGTGTCCGCTCGGGTGAGGGTTCGACGCAGGTCGCCGCACGCGGCTCGCCCCGCGTGTCAGCGCGGCCTCGGCCGACTCCCGCAAACCCTTTGAGCCTGCATCTCCGTCGCCGCACGATGGACTTCCGCCCGTCCGCGCGCTCGCAGGACGTCGCGCGCCGCGTCCGGGCGTTCCTCGAGGATCGCGTCCTCCCGCGCGAAGGCGAGCTCGACCGCGCGCGACGGACGCAGGCGCCGGGCGCCGAGTGGCGCTCGTGGCGCGTCACCTCGCAGCTCCACAAGCTCCGGGAGGAGGCCCGTGCCGAGGGGCTCTGGAACCTCTTCCTCCCCGATGCGAAGCTCGGCGCGGGGCTTTCGACGGTCGAGTACGCGCCGGTCGCGGAGGAGATGGGCCGGAGCCTGCTCGCGCCGGAGCTCTTCAACTGCAACGCGCCGGACACGGGGAACATGGAAGTGCTCTGGCGCTACGGCAGCGACGCGCAGAAGGCGCGATGGCTGACGCCGCTCCTCGACGCGCGCATCCGGAGCGCGTTCTGCATGACGGAGCCCGATGTCGCCTCCTCGGACGCGACGAACGTCCGCGCGACCGCCCGCGTCGAGGGCGACGAGGTCGTGCTCGACGGACGGAAATGGTGGTGCACCGGCCTCGGACACCCGGAGTGCCGCCTGCTCGTGTTCCTCGGCGTGACCGACCCGCAGGCTGATCGTTACCACCGGCACAGCATGGTGCTCGTCCCGAAGGACGCGAAGGGAGTGCGCATCGAGCGAATGCTCGACGTGTTCGGCGACCACGACGGTCCCTACGGCCACGGCGAGGTCACGTTCACGGACGTGCGCCTCCCGAAGGACGAGGCGCTCGTCGCCGGCCCCGGCGCGGGCTTCGAGATCGCGCAGGGCCGCCTCGGCCCGGGCCGCATCCACCACTGCATGCGGTGCGTCGGGGCGGCGGAGCGGGCGCTCGAGCTCCTCGTGCGTCGCGGCGCCTCCCGTGTCGCCTTCGGGAAGCCCCTCGTCAACCTCGGGGGCAACCGCGAACGCATCGCCGAGCACCGCATCGCGATCGACCAGGCGCGTCTCCTCACGCTGCACGCTGCGTGGCGCCTCGACGAGGTCGGCCCCCTCGGAGCGCTCGCGGACGTCTCCGCGATCAAGGTCGCCGCGCCGAACGTTCTCCAGCGCGTCGTGGACGACGCGATCCAGATGCACGGAGGCCTCGGCCTCACGAGCGACGTCCCCCTGGCCTCGATGCTCGCGCTCGCGAGGGTCCTGCGCATCGCGGACGGTCCCGACGAGGTCCACCGCGGCGTCGTCGCGCGCGCGGAGCTCGCGAAGTACCCGGAGCTCCGGAGGAGCGGGGAGTGAAGCCGCGGGCCGTCGCCGACGCGCTCGACGTCGACGCGGTCGATCGATGGCTCAAGGAACGCGTGCCGGCCCTCGCCGGCGAGCCCGTCGTGACGCAGTACACGGGCGGCGCATCGAACTGGACCTACCTCCTCCACTACCCGGGCGCGGACCTCGTGCTCCGGCGCCCTCCCGCAGGGACGAAGGCGCGCAGCGCGCACGACATGGGGCGCGAGCACGCCGTGCAGCAGGCCCTCTACGGCGTGTTCCCGTTCGTCCCGCAGATGGTGGCGCACTGCGCCGACCCGGGCGTCATCGGCGCCGAGTTCTACGTCATGCGTCGTGTCGAAGGCGCCGTCCCGCGGAAGGACCTCGAGCTGGACCCCGAGCAGGCCCGACGCCTCTCGGAGTCGTTCGTGGACACGCTCGTCGTGCTGCACTCCGTCGACCCGGGGAAGGCGGGCCTGTCGTCGCTCGGCAAGGGGCCCGGGTACGCGCGGCGCCAGATCGAGGGGTGGAGCGACCGGTACCGCAGGGCCCGGACGTGGAACGTCCCTGCGTTCGAGGACGTGATGGCCTGGCTCGCCGCGCGCGTCCCCGAGGACAGCGCGGCATGCATCGTCCACAACGACTTCCGCCTCGACAACCTCGTCCTCGACCCGGCCGACCCCACGCGCATCCGCGCCGTGCTCGACTGGGAGATGGCGACGATCGGGGACCCGATGATGGACCTCGGCAACTCCCTCGCGTACTGGACCGAAGCCGGCGACGGCTGGCTCGCGCTGCGCATCCGTCGCCAGCCGACGCACCTCCCGGGGATGCTGACGCGCGCCGAGATCGCGGCGCGCTACTTCGCGAAGCGCGGCCTGCCCCCGCGCGACACGACGTTCTACGAGGTCTACGGCCTGTTCCGGCTCGCAGTCATCGTGCAGCAGATCTACTTCCGATACCACCGGAAGGAGACGCGCAACCCGGCGTTCCGCTCGTTCTGGCTCGTCGTCGGACATCTTCATCGGCGATGCCGGCGCCGGATGCGAGCCTCAAGCTAGCCGAGAGGCACGCGGCTCACGTGCCCGTCCTGCGGCGTGTCGGTCACGAGCTGCGCGTGTCCGCCGAAGTCCGTCACGAACAGGTCGCCGTCGAACGCGCCGAAGCCCGACGCGATGCGCACGCTCGAGGGCTGCGCGAAGCCGCTCGCGACGACGCACGCCGCGCGCGTGGTCGGGTCGACGCGCAGGATCTCGCCCGGCATCCACGCCGCCACGTAGAGGCGGCCGTCCGGCGCGAGCGTGAGATCGTCCAGCGCCTTGAACAGCACCGGGCTCGTCGGATCGCTCGCGCCGTGCACGGCCACGGGCGGATGGCTGAAGTCCGAGAACGGCCAGAACACGTTCAGCGAGAACGCGCCGAACGTCAGCGGGATCTCGTCGACGACCGACGCGTCCGCGAGCGACAGGGCGACGACCGAGGAACGCCCGTCCGTCGTGAGCACCGTCCAGAGCACGCCGCGCGCATCGTCCGCGACGAGGCCGTTCGGGCCCTCGAGCCGCGTCCACACCGTCCAGCTCGCGGGCGAGCCGACCGGGAGCTTGTAGATGCGCCCCGTCGGCTCGTCGCTCACGTACAGGTTCCCGGCCGCGTCCACGGCCATACCGTTCGCGCCCGCAAGCCCGGTCGCGACCACCGTGTGCGTGCCGTCGCCCGGGAAGCGCCACACGTCCGCCGAGCCGACGCGGACGTGGAGCGCGCCGTCGGCGCCCGTGACCATCGCGCCGCTCCGTGCGCCGAGGTCCGCAACGACCGTGTCCGTCTCGTCCGACGCGAACGCGTGCAGTTTCGCATCGGCGCCTGTCACGAACAGCTTCCCCTCATGGAAGTGCAGGTTCTCCAGGTCCCGCGGGTTCGCAGCGAAGGGAACCGGCGTCGCCGCGTCCTCGCACGCTTCGTGCGTCACGGGGCCTGCGCGGACGGGAGCGGCGGCGAGGAACGCGGCGGCGAGAAGGAGGGCGAGGAGGGGGCGCATGGACAGCCTCGCGGCGGCAGGTTCGTCCACGTGGTTGAGGTTGCTCGCGGGAGAGTATGCGCGGACGAAGGCGCGTCGCCTCCACTCGTGGCATTCGCGCCCGTCCATCTCTGCGTACATGCCGGGCTCCTCTTTGGGCGGCACAGCGTCCTCGTCCGGCACGTGCACGTCGCAGGGGTACGTCGCGCGTGGCGCATCGAATGCGGCGTCCGTGCGAGTCGGCGCCGGCGCTTGGTCGACCGTATCGCAGCAACTCAAGAGACCAAGCGACGAAGAGACGAAGCCTTCGGAACCACGCCCCGGTTCCTTCCCCTCACCGCCGGGCCCGTCGAGGAAGTACCGCGCTGCGGCGCCGCAGAGCACGCACACCGCCAGCCACTCGGCGCAACGCTCGCACGGCGCAGGCTCGACCTCCTCCCAGCCTGGACAGGAGTCCCAGAGCAAGCGGACGAACGCGGGGCCGGAGAGGACGGGCCCGCGTCATCCCCGCGGCCGTCGTTCGAATCGCTCGACGGACGTCCGGATGATCCGCGCATATCCGAGTTCCCGGTCTTCGAACATGAGGATCCAGACCTCTCGCGAGGGTGTAACGACCGCGTAGCACGCGCGCCGTTCTCCGACCCGTAGGCGGCGGAGCGTCGTGCCGTCCGAAAGCAGGCGGAGCTTCCGGATGTCGACGCCGGGCCTCGCCGAGAACGGGTCGTCCTCCAGCGCGTCGATGGCCCGTTCGAATCGTACACGAGCGTGCTCGGGCAGCGCGTCGTACTCTCGCGCCGCCGCGGGATGGAAGACGACCCGAAATCGGCGCGCGTCGCCACCACCGAGGCGGCGCGCCCTCATGTTGCCTCCCTCGAGGTTGCGAAGGTCAGGTCCTTCTGCGGGGGCGTTTCGGCCCGCCCCCAGCCTTCACTTCGGTCCAGGGGACGCCCTTGACCTTGCCGCTGCGGAGCTCGCCGAGCCGACGCTCCATCTCCTCGATCGCCGCGTCCGGCGGGACGTGGCCGGCCACGTCGGTGAGGAAGTCGTCCCACGAGCGCGAGCCTTTGAGGAGCGCGAGCCGGTCCTTCACTTCCGAGCGCAGCGTGATGGTCGAATATCTCGGGGGCACGAAGGCACCATTGGACAATTGAGTCATTAAACCTTCCGTCTCGGGCCATACGCGCGGCCCGATGCCGCTGCCGAGGCCCTGAAGCTTTTCCGGAGGTGGGCCGGACCTCAGGAGGCGTGCCGTGCCCGCAACGCGACGCACACGAACACGCGATCGTACTCGTGCCCCTTGGGGCAGACGCACCGGTCGACGAGCACGCCCGGCCCGTCCGGCTCGATCGCGAGGGACTCGAGGTCCGCGCCGCACGCGGGGCACATGCACGGATCCACGCCGCCGAACGTCTCACCTCCACCCGTCACACTCGCACCCGTCCGTCTCCGCGTACATGCCGAGTTCCTCGTGCGGCGCGACCGCGTCCTCGTCCGGCACGTGCGCGTCGCAGAGGTACGTCGGGCGGGGCGCCTCGGGTCGGTCGATCCCGCGCGGCGGCGGCCGGTCAGGGAGGTTGACCGTGCGCGATGGCGGCGCCGCTGGGTGGTTGACCGAATCGCAGCAACTTAAGAGACCAAGCGACGAAGAGACGAAGGCTCGCTGCTCGATCGGTCGTAAGCCCTCGGCGCCAGGCATCCGTCGAAGACCGGAAGACCGAAAGACCTCACTTTCGGAGGCAGGTCTTCCGGTCTTTCGGTCTTCGCCGAATGACGCGCGAGGCCCGACATCGTGCGCCGGCGCGCCGCGCGCCTCCACAAAGTGCCTCGCCGGCGCGCCGCAAAGCACGCACACCGCCTGCCACGCGCCGCACGACGCGCACGGGTCCGGCTCGACCTCGTCCCACCCCGGCTCCGCGTCGAAGGGGCGGCGCGCGTGCGCGGCGCGGGAGCGGGCAGATCCAACTCTGACAGCTTCGGCCTGCTATGGGTGCCACGATCCTTCGGCAAGGATTCCGGCGGGGGTCACGACAGGGATGCCGCGGTACGAGCCGAGAGAAAGCAAGTGTCGGTCGCCGGACACGATCGCCGTGGCTCCGCCATCGACTGCGAGCTCGAGGAACCTATCATCGTCAGGGTCGTCCCGCACAACGTGGAGGTGGCTCGTCGGAACGATCACGTCCGCCACGGCGGCGATGCTCGCGACGATCCGAACGACATCGGCTTCGCCGAGCCCGAACTTGGGCCGCCGGAGGACCGCGACCAGCTCGTCCATCGTGGCCTGGGAGACGAGCAACGTCGCGTCCCCGCGCACGCATCGCGCGAGGACTTCCCGCGGCGGCCCGTCGGAGAGCACCGCGGCCACGATGACGTTCGTGTCCAGGACGAGCCGCATCAACCGTCCTTGGGCCGCCGCCGCTTGGCGCGCCGCACGGCCGCGACCTCGCGGGCGACATCCTTCGCCGTCAGTCCCGGTTTCCGGGCCCCGAGTTCCGCGAAGATGCGGGACCATTCCTCGCGCGCATCGGGCAACGAGAGCCGCTTCAGCACGATGACATCCCCCTCCCCGAAGACGAGGAACTTCGTCCGCGGCTCCATCCCAAGCTCCGCGCGCAACCGCTGCGGGATGACGACCTGGCCTTTCTCCCCGAGCGTCGTGATCTCGGCGTCCGTGACCATGGGCATACCTGTAGGACCATCCTACCATCCTGAGGCATGAAGGTATCGGGTCTCACCGGAGGGACGGGCACGCTCCGCGAATGTTGGAGGGGGCCTTGGGCGTTCTCCCGACCTGCCGCGGACCTCCGGAAGGGATCATCCGATCGAGGCGGCACGGACGAACTT
>DATDQL010000226.1:0-2670 GCA_035292305.1 Thermoplasmatota archaeon | reverse complement strand
CCGGGGCGGCGAGCCGCGCCTGCTCCGTACGCACGCTCTCGAGGAGCCCCGCGCGGCCCTCGGGCGCGCCGAGGAGGCGGTTCGCAAGGTCGAGACCGACCATCGCGTCCTTCGCGTAGAGCACCGGCGCGCCGTACTCGGGCGCGATCCGGGTCGCGGTGAAGCGGCTCGTGAGCGCCGCGCCGCCCACGAGGAGCGGCACGTCGACGCCGGCCGCGCGCAGGTCGCGCGCGGTGATCGCCATCTGCTGCGCAGACTTCACGAGGAGCCCGGACAGGCCGATCGCGTCCGGCCGGTGCTCCGCGACGGCGCGGACAAGCTCCTCCGGAGGGACCTTGATCCCGAGGTTGACGATGTCGTACCCGTTGTTCGAGAGGATGATCTCGACGAGGTTCTTCCCGATGTCGTGCACGTCGCCTTTCACGGTCGCGAGCACGATCTTCCCGCGCGTCGCCGACGCGGTCCGCGGCATGTGCGGGCGCAGGTGGGCGACGGACGCCTTCATCGCCTCCGCGCTCTGCAGGACCTCCGCGACGATGAGCTCGTTCGCGTTGAACAGGCGCCCGACCTCGCCCATGCCCTTCATGAGCGGGCCGTTGATGATGTCGAGCGGCGCGGCACCTTCGGCGAGCTTGCGATCGAGGTCGGCGGCGAGCCCCTCGCGCGTCCCCTCGACGATGTAGCGCGCAAGGCGTTCGTCGAGGGAGCCCTCCGGCTTCGTGACCTTCGTCTTCTTCGTGCCTTCGCGGCCCCGGAAGTGGGCGGAGAACCGGCCGATGGGATCGTCGCCCTGCGAGTACAGCACGTCCTCCGCGAGCCGGCGCTCACCCTCCGGGATGCTCGCGTACCGCGCGAGCCCCTCGGTGTTCACGATCGCGAACGTGAGGCCCGCCTGCACGCACTCGTAGAGGAAGACCGCGTTCAGGACCTCGCGACCGGCAGGCGGGAGGCCGAACGAGACGTTCGACACACCGAGGATCGTGCTGCACCGCGGGAACCGCTCCGCGATGAGGCGCACGCCTTCGATCGTCTCGCGCGCGGAGCCGACGTAGTTCGCATCTCCCGTGCCCGCGGGGAACACGAGCGGGTCGAACACGATGTCCTCCGGCGGGATGCCGTACTTCTCCGTGAGCAGACGGTACGAACGCTCCGCGACGGCGAGCTTGCGCTCCCGCGTCACGGCCATGCCCTGCGCCTTGTCCTCGTCGATGCACCCGACGACGAGCGCGGCGCCGTACGCGCGCGCGAGCGGGCAGACCTTCTCGAAGCGCTCCTCGCCGTCCTCGAGGTTCACGCTGTTGACGATCGCCTTGCCCTGGATGCGCTTGAGCGCGAGCTCGAGCACCGCGACGTCGGTCGTGTCCACCATCACGGGGAGCTTGACCTTTTGCAGGAGCACCGGGAGGAACGCGTCCATGTCCGCTGCCTCGTCGCGGTCCGGGTCCGCGAGGCAGACGTCGAGGACCTGGGCGCCGGCCTTGGCCTGCGCGCGGCCGACCTCCGCGCCTTCGTCGAGACGTTTTTCGGCGACGAGGCGCTTGAACTTCCGCGACCCGATGACGTTCGTGCGCTCGCCGACGAGGATGGGACGCTGCGTCGCGTCGTCCGTCACCTCGAGGTAATCGACGCCTGACACCGCGCGAGGCGCGCGAGCGGCGAAGGCGCGGGGGGCGCGGCCGCGTGCGACCTCGGCGAGTCGCGCGATGTGCGCGGGCGTCGTCCCGCAGCACCCGCCGACGAGGTTGACCCACCCCTCGTCGAGGAAGCGCCCGAGCTTACGCGCGAACGAGTCCGGCGTCTCCTCGTACTGGCCGTCCTCGTCGGGCAGGCCGGCGTTCGGGTAGATCGTGACCGCGACGTCGGCCAGCTCCGCGAGCGTGCGGAGGTGGTCCGTCATGAACTCCGGCCCTGTCGCGCAGTTGAGCCCGATCGAGACGGGCCGGAAGTGGCGCAGCGCGGTCCACGCGGCGTCGACGCCCTGCCCCGCGAGCATCGTGCCGGTCGGTTCGATGGTGAGCGAGAGCATGAGAGGCACGGCGCGGCCGCGATCGAGCTGGGCATCGGAGATGCCCAACGCCGCAGCCTTGACGTTCAGCGTGTCCTGCGACGTCTCGACGAGGAGCGCGTCGACCCCTCCCTCGAGCAGGCCGAGCGCCTGTTCGCGGTACGCCCCGCGAAGCGCGTCGAACGTGACGCCGCCCGTGACGGTGAGCGTCTTCGTCGTCGGGCCGATGGCGCCCGCGACCCACCGAGGCTTCGCCTCCGTGGAGAACGCGCGGGCCTCGGCCCGCGCCAGCTCCGCCGCGACGCGGTTGATCTCGCGCGCCTTGTGCGCGAGGCCATACTCGGCGAGGACGACGGAGGTCGCGCCGAACGTGTTCGTCTCGATGATGTCGGCGCCCGCCTCGAGGTATGCGCGGTGGATGCCGCGGATCGCATCGGGCCGCGTCAGCACGAGGTTCTCGTTGCACCCCTCGTACTCGGGCCCGCCGAAGTCGTCCTCGGTGAGGGCGAGGCGCTGGATCATCGTGCCCATCGCGCCGTCGAGGACGAGGACGCGCTCGCGGAGAGCCGCGGTGAGGTCGGTGCTCCGCTCGCTCACGTTCCGTTGCCTCCCGCCAGGTCAACACGGAGGAACGGAGGAACGAAGGAACGGAGGCTGAGGGGAGG
>DATDQL010000225.1:0-5373 GCA_035292305.1 Thermoplasmatota archaeon | reverse complement strand
GGCAAGAGCATCAGCACCGCCGACCCCATCCTCGACGCGACGCTCCCGGATGGCAGTCGTCTCCAGGCGACGCTCGCGCGCGAGGTCACGACGCGCGGCTCCTCGTTCACGATCCGCAAGGTCCTCGGAGACCCGCTCACGCCGCCCGACCTCGTGCGCCGCGGCACGATCAGCGCTGAGATGGCAGGCCTCCTCTGGATGGGCTTCGAGACCGGCAAGAGCATGATCCTCGCCGGAGGCACGGCCTCGGGCAAGACGACGACGCTCAACGCGCTCGCCCTCTTCATCCCGCTCCAGAAGAAGATCGTCAGCATCGAGGACACGCGCGAGATCTCGCTCCTGCACGAGAACTGGATCGCCGCTGTCACCCGCAAGTCGTTCTCGGGCGAGTTGTCGAAGGACATCAACATGTACCGGCTGCTCGAGGCGGCGCTGCGACAACGCCCAGAGTACCTCATCGTCGGTGAGGTCCGCGGCCCGGAGGCGATGACGCTCTTCCAGGCCATGGCCACCGGCCACGCAACGTACAGCACGATGCACGCGGACAGCTTCAAGGCGGCCCTGAACCGCCTGGAGAACCCGCCTCTCAGCGTCCCGCGCGTGATGCTGCAGAACCTCGACTGCCTGGCGGTGCAGACGCAGGTGCAAAGCGGCGGCCGCATGGCGCGGCGGCTCCGCGAGCTCGTCGAGGTCGCCGGTTTCGACGCCGGCACCGGCACCATCGTCACGAACTCCGCGTTCCGGTGGAACTCGCGCACGGACAAGCACGTCTACCAGGGGCGCTCGGTCACGCTCGAGAAGTACGCCCAGCTCCGCAACATGACCCAGGAGGAGGTCGACGCGGAGTGGGCGCAACGCACGAAGGTCATCGAGTGGATGGTCGCCAAGGACATCCGCCACGCCAAGGAGGTGTGGAAGGTGATCAACGCCTACCATTCCGACCGGCCGTCCCTCCTGAACAAGGTGTACGCGGAGACGGCATGACGCTCTCGGGCTACGAGCGGTTCGCGTTCCGCGCGTTCAAGGGGCCTGCGACGGCGTACATCAAGAAGGACAAGCGCATGGATGTCACGCTCCAGCGCGCCGCCAAGGGCGTGCGCGCGGAGTCGTACCTCGCGACCACGTACCTCTCGATGGCCGTCGCGGCGCTCATCCCTCTCGTCCTCCTCGGGCTGCTCCTCGCCCTCCGCGTCGGGGCCGGCCTACGGGTCCCGCTCCCCGCGTTCTTCCTGGCGGCGATCCTCGTGCTCATCGCGCCCGCCGTCGTCTACGTCCTCGCCGCGGTCCTCCCCGAGGCCGAAGCCGCGAACCGCGCCCGCAAGATCGACGCGCGCCTACCGTTCGCGAGCATCTTCGTCGCCACGCTCGCGACCGCGGGCATGCACCCTCCCCAGATCTTCCAGACGCTCGCCCAGCAGCCCGTTTTCGGCGAGATCGCGCGCGAGTCCTCGTTCATCGCGCGCGACATGACCGTCCTCGGGAAGGACCTCGTGACCTGCTTCCAAGCCGCGAGCGAGCGCACGCCCTCGAAGAAACTCCGCGCGTATCTCCAGGGCGCGATCACCTCGCTCACGTCGGGCGTCGACATCAAGGACTACTTCTTCAACCAGAGCGAGCAGCTGTTCTACGAGGCGAAGCAGGACCAGAAGAAGTTCATGGACAGCCTCGGCATCCTCGCCGAGAGCTTCATCACGGTCGTCGTCGCCGGCACGACGTTCTTCATCGTCCTCCTCAGCATCATGGGCGGTATCGGCGGGGGCTCGGGGAGCTTCTTCTCCGGGTACGTCCTCGTGCTCGGCGTCCTCCCCCTCATCCAGGTCGGTTTCGCCGTGACGATCATCTCGATCACGCCGGAGGACTGAGATGACGAAGCACGTCGTGTCGATCGCCCTCGCAGGCGGCTCCGTCGCGGCCATCGGCGCCGTCCTCATCGCGCTCGGCGCGCTGGGTCCGTTCGCCGGCGTGCTCTGCAGCCTCGGCGTGCTCACGCTCGTCGCGGGCGCGATGCGCGCGTACGACCGAGGCGACCTTCACTCCGTCGTCGCGAGCGACGCGGTCGCGCGGGAGCCGGGTGCGAAGCCGCACCTCGTCGCGATCGCGCTCAACGTCTTCACGCTCTTCTGCCTCAGCCTCAGCGTGTTCGTGCTCCTCGGTTGGCTCCGCGAGGCCGACATCGCGCGCAGCACCACCGCCCTCGGACGCCTCACGCTCGGCCTGGCCGCGACCTTGACGATCCTTGCCGGTCTCCTTCAGGCGCGCGCGGCGCGTCTCCCCTCGCCGCCCTTCGTCCCGCTGCGGTCGCGCATCCTCGCGCGCCTCGTCGCGGTCCTCGCAGGGTTCCTCGCGCTCGTGGTCGCCGCCGTCGCGTTCCCCGCGACGCGCAGCATCGTCCCAGGAGCGCTGCAGGCCGCCGACGTGCCCGTCCTCGTCCTCGCGAGCGCCGCGGCGACCATCGTCGCGCTCGGCCTCATGCGCGAGGTCCCGAACCCATACCAAACGCTCGCCTCGCCTCGGTTCCAGGTCGCGGCCGCGCGCGGGACGTCGCAGACGGTTTCCCTCCTCCTCACGTTCGCCCTCGTCGTCCTCCTCGTCCCGCTCATCGCGTGGCGGTGGCTCTCCGACCTCCCGAACCTCGGCGGGTTCTCCGCGAGCGTCGTCGCGCTCGTCATGTCGGGGTTCATCGCCATCGCGCTCCTTGGCGTCGCGGTCCTGCACCTCGTCACCGTCCTCGGACGCCGACCGACGCTCTACCGCCGGACGTCGTGGGCCGACACGCGGACCGCGAGCATCGTCCTCGCGATGTCCGCGATCCTGACGATCATCTTCGTCGCCGGGGCGGTCCTCCTCGCGACGGGCTCCGAGATCTTCGGCCTCCCGCAGTGGCGCTGGGTCGACTCGCTCGCCCTCGCGCTCATCTGCGCGAGCGGTCCGTACGGCCTCTACATCTCGCACAACCAGCGATGGTCCCGCAAGGTCGAGGACGGGTTCCCCGACTTCGTCCGCGACCTCGCGTCGAGCCGCAAGACGGGCCTGCCGCTCCCGAAGGCCGTCGTCCTCGCGTCCCGCTCGCAGTACGGCGCCATCGACTCCGAGATCCTGCGCATGCGCTCGCAGCTCCTCTGGAACGTCCCGTTCGAGGAGGTCATGCGCCTCTTCGCCGAGCGCGTGAAGACGGGCCGCATCCAACGCGCCGTCGCCGTGCTCCAGCAAGCCGAGAAGCTCGGCGGCAACATCTCCGAGGTCCTCTCGATGACCGCGCGCAACACGCGCGAACTCAAGGTCCTCGAGAACGAGCGCCGCGTGTCGATGGTGCTCTACGTCGTCATCATCTACCTCGCGTTCTTCGTGTTCCTCGGCATCGTCGCCGTCCTCTACTCGTCGCTCGTCCCCGCCTTCTCGGAAGCCGCCGCGGCGGCGGCCGCGACGCCGAACGCTCCCGTGCTCATCCGCATGCAGGGGATCTCTCAGTACCGGACGTTCTACTTCGTGGCGTCCATCATCCAGGCCGTCGGGAACGGGATGCTCGCGGGCGTCATCCAGGAAGGCCGCGCGAGCGCGGGGCTCCAGCACGCGTTCGTGATGATGCTCCTCGCGTTCGTCACGTTCGGGGTCGTTCTCTGACGCCGAGGTGCGTCGCTTCCCGCCACGATCACACGGAGGAACGGAGGCTCGGAGGACCGGAGTCAATAGCGTCGCCTCCGCTCCTTCGCTCCTCCGATCCTCCGTGTGGACCTGGCGGGCGACAACGGAGCCTCAGCGCCGGAAGAGGTCATCGAGGACTGCATCGTCCTCGAGGGACACCGGCCGCCGCCACAGCTCGTACTCTGTCCCTCGGTACCCGAGCTCCGCGTAGAGCTTCTTCGCGGCCTCGTTCGAGCGCAGCACCTGGAGCTCGATCCTCGCCGCGCCCGCGGACCGGGCGTGCCTCTCCGCGAACGCGAGGAGGGCCCGCGCGACGCCGCGGCGTCTCGCATCCGGGACGACGAACACGTCCTGGACCTCGACGACCGGGCGCGCCGCCCACGTGCTCGTTCTTGCGTGGAGGGTCATCGCGCCCACGACCGCGCGGGAGCGCTCGGCGACGACGAACCTGTATGTGGCGCCCCCATCGAACGAGCGCTCGAAGACCCCCGTGAACGCGACCGGGTGCGGCGCCGTCGCCCCCTCCCCCCCCGCGAGCGCCGCGACGAGCGGGTACACGCGGTCCGCCTCGCCGGGACGCGCCCAACGGACGGCCAACCCCGGGGGCGCGACGAGCGGCATCGGAAGTGGAAGGCGCCGCGGACGTTGAACGTTTGCCGAAGTGAGTCACCGCGGTCACGACGAGCCTGATTAACCATCGGCCGACACTCCGCGCCCCGTGGACTGCGCCGTCGCCGTCGTCCAGACCCGACCCGCCGCGCGCGAGGTCGCCGGGAACCTCGACCGGGCCCTCACGCTCGTCGCCGAAGCCGCCGCCGAAGGCGCCGAGGTCGTCGTCCTCCCCGAGCACTTCGCGACCGGCTACGACCTCGACGCCGCCGGGGCCCTCGCCGAACCCCCCGGCGGCCGCGTCGAGAACGCCCTCCAAGCCGCCGCCAAGGAGCACGACATCGTCCTCGTCACGGCCCTCCCGGTCCGCGAGCCGAACGGTCTCGCCACCGTCGCCCTCGTCCACACCCCCGACGGCGCGACCCACCGCCGCCGCAAGCGGCGCCTCTTCGCCGGGGAACGTCGCCGCCTCATCGCCGGCGAACCCCCCGCCGTCGCCCGCTCGGCGGTCGCGACCCTCGCGCCCCTCGTGTGCTACGAGCTCGAGTTCCCCGAAGACGCCCGCGCGGCAGCCCGCGCCGGCGCCCACCTCCTCGCCGTCCCGAGCGCTTTCACGACCCCCCGCATCTGGGACCTCGCCACCCGCGCCCGCGCCCTCGAGAACGGCGTCTTCCTCGCCGCCGCCAACCTCGGCTCCCCCCACTGCGGCGCGAGCCGCATCGTCGCCCCCGACGGGCAGATCCTCGCCTCCGTCGACGGCCGGGAAGGCGTCGCGGTGGCCCGAGCACGGTGGGCCGCCTACGACGCGTGGCGCGCCGACCATCCGTACCTCCAGGATCTCGCGCTCCTGGGCGAGCCGCGCGCCGGCGAACTCGAACCGTTGGTCTGATGGACCTCGTCCGGCCACGGGGCGGGTCGGGGCAGGTCAGCGTCGCGCCGCGCGCATGCACGCGGCGGCGAGGGTCGTCACGGCGAGCGTGGTGAGCGCGAGGGTGACTCCGGCGGTCTCGGCGTACGTCCCGTCGCAGGGGATCGTGATGGGTCGGATGCCGGTGCAGCCTGCGTCGCCGGGGTACGTGAACGGGAGGAAGTAGTCGAGCAGGTCGTTCGTGAGGTACCACG
>DATDQL010000224.1:0-2642 GCA_035292305.1 Thermoplasmatota archaeon | reverse complement strand
GCCGGTCCTTGAACCACGGGCTGAGACCGAGTTTGAGCTTGTCCTCCGCGATGAAATACCGCAGGACGCTGTCCCCGCTCCATTCCTTCGTGAGGCCGGGGGCCTCCTGATGGCCGCAGTACTTGTACCACGTGAGGACGTCGACCTCGCCGCTCGCGGGGTCCGACCTCATCGTGTCGGGCACGTCGACGAGCATCGGTCTGCCCTCGAAGTCGCCGTCCGCGTTGACGAAGATCGGGATGAGGGGAGTGCCGCGGGGCGCGGGGCCGCCGACCTTGTGCAGGCCGATGTAGGGGACGGGCTTCGCCGCGGCCGGTCGCGGCTTGGCGAGCGGGACCGTCATGGCGACACCCGTGGCGGTCGCCGCGCCTGCCGCGGCGACCCCGACGGCCGCCTTCACGAAGCTGCGTCGGTCCATCAGTATCGCCTCGCCGACGGGGGATCGAACGCGCGCCGCGCGTCCCGCTCCGCGGGACCAATGACCGCCGCGATGGAAGGGTAACGAGCGAGGCCGAACATTCGGCCCGGCCGCGAGGAGCGCCGACGACGGCGTATCCGAGATACGTCGAGGAGAAGCGACGAAGCGGCCGGGCCGAGGGCGACGGCCGCAGCCGTTACCCGAACAGCGCGGCGGTCATAAAAGGCCCTTCGGGCCGCGCGGCGCGCCGATGCCGCGCCTTCCTTCGTCGTGTCGGGGCGCGGCATGGTCACCTCAGGTCCTCGTACTTCAGCTTGCGGAGCTTCACCTGGAGCACGTCCGGGACGAAGAACTTGCGATAGATGGCGAGGATCGCGGCGACCGTGATCGTCGCTCCGCCGAGCCAGAACGCCATCGCGGCCTGCGCCGGGAGCGAGTTGCCGGTGAAGAAAAGAGCGTGGAGGAACAAGACGACGAACGTGAGCTCGACGAGCGTGAGCAGGAAAATCGCCGCAGCGGCGTGAGGCGACTCGGGCGCCGGGACGAAGCGGACGATGTCGCCGACGGGCTTGCCGCCGCTCGTCGTGACGCGCGCCAGCTCCACTCACTCTCCCTTCGGCAGGTTCGCCGCCGCGATGAGCGCGCCGCCCACGACGACGGCGATGGTGATGCCGATGAGGAACCACGCGCGGCCACGGTTCTCGCCCGGCCCGCCGACCGCAGCGCCGGGGCGGTCCATGTGGTCCGTCGTCGTCGCGTTCTCCCCGTACTTGAACAGGAAGAACGTGAGCCCATAGACGACGAAGAGGACCGCGAACGCGATCACCCCGACCCAGTACGCGAGGAAGTGCACGCCGAGCGCGGGGACCCCCGTGTGGCCTTCCGGGGCGCCTCCGCTCGCAGGCGCGCCGCCGACGGAGAACGCGTCGACCTTGACGACGCCTTGCATGTCCGGGTGGACGTCGCACTTGAACTTCAGCACGCCCGAGGCGGGCATCGTGAACCGGACGGCCTCGCGCCCCCCCTCGCCCGTGAGGCAGCACTTCGTCGCGACGGGCTGCGGCAGGCCCTCGTAGATGTCGAGGTTATGGGGAGCCTCCGCCGTTCCATGATCATAGGTGAGCTGGACGCGCGAACCGGCGGGGAAGGACATCTCTTTGGGCGCGAACCCGAACGAGGGCGATTCGACGGGGAAGACGACGACCGCGTAGTCGATCGCGTCGCCCGCAGGTCGCGTCTCGTTGTCCTGCGCGACGACCGCGCCCGCGAGCGCGAGGACCAGGATCTCGGCGGCGAGGAGAGCGAGGACGACACGCGGCGCTCGCGTATGGGTCATCGGCCGCGCATGCTTCCGGTCGTATTTAACCGTGACGTGCGTGGTCTGCGGACCCTCGGAGCGCACGGTGCGAACCGAGCGCACAGAGGCGGTCGGCTCTCTTTGCACACGACGACACGAGGCCGATAGCGGACTTCGCGGACAGTGGTGCACGTTGGGCGCGGACGACGCGAAGACCGGTCGAAGGTCGCTTCTCGGAGCGCCGGCATGCGGACCGCCGGCTCCCGAACATCCGGCTCGGTGCGCTCCATCCCCTCCGTGCCTTGGAAACAATCTAATAGCGTACCGCGTCTTCCCGCGCGTCCCCCGGTCGTGCAGCATGGACCTTCTGAAGCTCGCCCTCGACCCGCGGAAGGCGAACCGCCGGTTCTCGCCGTTCACGAACGCGCTTCCTCCGGGGATGGAGCGCCGTCTCAAGTACGCGTTCGGGGACCGCGCGTCCGCGGACCCGAACGATCTCGCCGTGTACTCGCGAGACGCAGCGTCGCCACCCGCCGCCCTCGATCTCGCGCTCAAGCGAAGAGCGTGGGCCGTCGTGCGCCCCGCGACGACGGGCGACCTCCTCGAGGTCATCCGGTTCGCGCGCGACAACTTCATTCCCATCGTGCCGCGCGGCTCCGGCACGTCCGGCACGGGCGGCGCGCTCCCGACCGAGGGAGGCGTCGTCGTCGACATGCGCTCGTTCGACCGCATCGTCGCCGTCGACAAGGCCGCGAAGACCGCGACCGTCGAAGCGGGCGTCCGATTCTGGGACCTCGAGACGCGCCTGCGCGCAGAAGGGCTTGCGCTGCGCCAGTACCCGACGTCGGCACGGGGAGCGACGATCGGAGGCTGGCTCGCCACGGGCGGCGGCGGCGTCGGCTCGCACCGCTACGGGCCGTTCGCGAA
>DATDQL010000223.1:0-6232 GCA_035292305.1 Thermoplasmatota archaeon | reverse complement strand
ACGGGGGCGTCGATCGTCCCGAAGAAGAGGTAGTACGTCGGGAGGAACGCGACGAACGCCACGTTGTACGTCGCGGCCGCCGCGAAGGCGGTCGCCGCGTCGGTCGCCATGGCGACGACCCCTGGGAAGGTGATGGAACCTTCGAGGAAGAGGAGGAGCGCGAGGGACCGGTTCAGCGCGCGCCCCGGACGTGCGAAGTACACGAACCCCGCCATACACCAGGCGAAGACGCCGGCGGCGACCAGGATGGCGCCCCACGCGTTGGGGTCAAGGCCCACGCCGTCCCATCCTGTTCGGGGACCAAGAACGTTCCCCGGCCGGGCCCTTGCCCCTGCCCCTGCCCTTGCCCTCCGTCGGCCTACATCGCGTCCGGCGCCGTGATGCCGAGCATCCCGAGCGCGTTCCGGAGTGTCGCCGCTGCGGCAGCCGTGAGCTCCATGCGCGCCTCGCGGATGCCTGATTCCGCGCGCGCGACGGGGCAGTCCCGGTAGAACGCGTGGAACGCGACGGCGACCTCGAGCGCGTACCCCGCGAGCGCGTGCGCCTTGCGGTCGCGCGCGGCGGCGCGGACCTCCCACGCGAACCGCCCGAGCACCTTCGCGAGCGCGACCTCCGACGGGTGCCGGAGGCTCGCGCGGTCGGCCATTCCCTCGATGCCCCCGATCATCGCGACCGTGCGCAGGATGGAGGCCGCGCGGGCGTGCGCGTACTGACAGAACGGGGCGGACGCGCCCTCGAAGTCGAGGGCGTCCTCCCAGCGGAAGACGAGGCCCTTCTCGGCCTGGACGCTCGCGATGTTGAACCGGAGCGCGCCGACGCCGACGACCTCGGCGATGCCACGCATCTCGCCCTCCGTGAGCTCGTCCGCCCTGCGCTTCTTCACCTCTTCGTACGCGCGGTCGACGGCCTCGTCGAGCAGGTCGTCGACGAAGACCACCCGGTTGCGCCGCGTGCTCATCTTGCCTTCGGGGAGGGAGACGAACGAGATCCAGACCGTGTCGGGCTTGCGCTCGATGCCGAGGATCGTGAGCGCGGCCTCGAGCTGCTGCATGGTGAGCTTGTGGTCCTCGCCGAGAACGTTCACGGCGACGTCCGCGCGCCGGAACTTGGTCTCGTGATACGCGAGGTCGCGCGTCGTGTACAGGCTCGTGCCGTCGCGGCGCGTGAAGAACCACTTCGTGCTCTTCCCCTGGATGCCGTAGCCCGCGAGCTCGAGGTACCACGCGCCGTCCTCCTGGCCGGCGACCGCGGTGCTCTTGAGCGCGGCCACGACGCGTGTGACCTCTCCACTGCGGACGAGGTCGGACTCCCAGAAGTACGAGTCGAGGTGGACGTTGAGGCGTGCGAGGCTCTCCCGCATTCCCGAAAGGACCGTCGAGGCGGCTTCGCGGAACATGTGCGCGGCCTCCTCGTCGCCGGTCTCGAACCGGTGCAGGAGACCGTTGATCGCCGAGGCGACCGCGGGGTCCTCCTCCATGCGCTTGTTCGCGGCCTGGTAGTAGACGACCTTCTGGTGGTCGACCTTCGCCGTCGGGGGGGCGGCGGCCTCGCCGACGTCCTCGGGCTTGAGGTTCGCGAGCCCCCACGCGAGGATCGCGACCTGCTTGCCCATGTCGTTGACGTAGTACTCGGTCGTGACCTCGTCGCCCGAGGCGCGGAGCACGCGCGCGAGCGTGTCGCCGACGATCGGGTTGCGCGCGCGGCCGACGTGGAACGGCCCGTTCGGGTTCGCGCTCGTGTGCTCCAGGATGACGCGGCGGCCCGTCGGTGGGCTGTTCCCCCACGCCTCGCCCTGGTGCCGCACGGCCGCGAGCGTCTCCTCGACCGCGTGCCCTTCGTCCCAGCGGAAGTTGACGTAGCCGCCGTCGAGCCACGCGTGGTACCGTTTCCCCGGCGGCAGGGCTTCGAGGACGTCCTTCGCGATGTCCGGCGGCGCCTTCCGCGCGAGCTTCGCGAGCGGAAAGCACGGGTACGCAAGGTCTCCTTTGCCCTTCGGCGGGACCGCGAGGCGCGCGGGGACGTCCTCGACCGCCTCCTCGAGGCCGAGGCTGTGGAGCGCCTCCTCCAGCGAGGCCGCGACGTCGGCCGCGAAGTCCCCGAACGGGTCGTGGCGGGGCATGGGCGGGGGTCGAAGGCGGGGCCGGTTGAAGCGCCTTTCGTCCCTGACCGGTCCCGGCGGAGAGCGGCCGAGGGCTTGCATCCGCGAGCGGGAACCGACGCAGGCGGGTCGCAGTCCTTCGCACAGAGCCAACGGTCTTGCACGGTGCTCCCGGTGGCGTCGTGGGGTTCCCCTTGAACCACCTCTTCCTCGCAGGGCTCGTGGTCGGCATCGCAGGCGGCGTCGTCGTCGCGGGGATCGGCATCCCCGCCGTCCTGCGCGAAGAACCCGTCGCGGCGAGCGCCGTCGCGGACCCGGTGACCCCCTTCGTCGCCGTCGCGCCCGTCGCCTTCGAGGACCCCGTGGGCGACGCGACGGACCTCGGCACGGGCGACGCCTCGACGCGCGCCGGCTGTTTCGTCGGGTACCTGCTCTCCAACCACTGCGAGAAGCTCCCGACCACGCCCGGCATCGGGACCCCCGGCGCCCACTACGACATCACGGGCGTCGCCGTGACGGCGGAGACGCCGGACGCGATCGACTTCACGCTCACGGTCGCCAGCCTCTCCGAGGGCTTCCCCGAGCTCGAGACCCCCGACGCGCTGCACCGCATGTCGTTCTACGGCATCTGCTGGATGAGCGACGACGACGACTACTGCAGCCGGAACATGTACCTCGACGTCATGGTGCACGACGGCCACCCGATGCTCCACGCCGCGTTCGACACGTACGTGCAGGACTGCAACGAATGGTGGTGGTGCACGTGGACGATCCCCGTGGACGTCGTCTACGGCACGCCCGCGACGATCACGTTCCACGTGCCGAAGGCCTACCCGTCGATCGACGGTCGGGCCCTCAACGTCGACCGCCTCGAAGCCTCGACAGGATACAGCGAGGACGCCGCGGTCTTCCCGATGTGGCACCCCGGCTTCACCGTCCACGTGCCGGTCCACCACACGCACACGCACAGCGGCGTCCCCGGCGTGTTCCAGCTCGCCGACCAGACCGAGGAGTACGCGGTCGACATCACGTTCTCGCCCGCGCCCACGACGACGCTCCCCACAACCGACGGGCCCGTGCTCGTCGGCGTGCCCTCGACGCACGCGAGCGGGACAGCGTACGACCGCCCGGAGCTCGACATCACCGCGGTCGACCTCTACGAGGACGGCACCGACCTCGTCGTCGTCATCGCCATCGCCGACCTCCCCGCGGTCCCGACCTACGGCTTCGACATCGAAGGCGCCCTCGGCATCCGCGCCGCGGAGGTCTGGGAGTTCGGCGTCCGCGGCGAAGCCGGCGAGCTCACGACGTACCTCGGCGAGTGCGTCATGGCAGAGTGCCAGGACGGCGTCATGATGGAGGTCCCGATCGAGGTCACGACCGGGAGCCCCGGGTTCTACACGATGCGCCTTCCGCTCTCGACGCTCAAGGAGCCCGCCGGGCCCGAGGCCGGGCTCGCCGTGACGATGCTCTCGGTCGCGTCGATGTACACGGAAGGCAGCCAGTACTGGGGCTCGTACGACCAGCCGACGTGGGGCGACGTGCACCACGCGTTCATGGTCGACGGCGTCTACGGCGGCATGTCGTACGTCTTCGGGTCCGGACACCGCGCCCCGCTCGAAGCGTTCGCCATCGACGAGCCGGCCCACGAGCACTGACCGATACGGTCCCCCGAAGAAAGACAAGAGCCGGTCCTGCGGATGCGGCCCCGAGGCTGCATCCGATGTCCCAGCTCGTCCCGACCGTCCTCGCCATCCTCGTCCTCGTGCCCCTCCCCGCCCTCGCCTCCACCCCCTCCGTCCAGGTCGACGCCCTCGAGAGCTCCTTCCACGACACGAAGCCCGGCGTCCCGACGACGATGACGTTCGCCGTCCGCAACACCGGCAGCACGACCGACACGTACGCGCTCACCATCTGGTCGAAGCCCGCCGGATGGTCCGCGACCCCCTCCGTCGCGTCGATCACGCTCGGCCCCCACGCCTCGGGCGTCGTCACCGTCACCGTCACGCCGCAGCTCCCGGTCCTCAGCGGCCACGTCGGCCTCCGCGCCGCCTCCCCCGATTCGCAGGGCCAGACCGGAGGCTGGGTCCGCATGCCCGTCGAGGTCACCGCGCTCACCCGCGACGTCACCGACGGCCTCCGCAACGACCCCCAAGTCCGCGGCAACGTCACCGTGAAGTGGACGGTCGACGGCACGCCCGCCGTCGGCGCCCCCATGGCGATGCACGAGCGTTCCGCCGCCTTCGGCATCTACCTCGAGCCCGACGACCCCCTCGTGCTCGCCTACGGCGACGCGCGCACGACGTACGTCACCGTGGGCCCGAACGGCAAGGCCGCGTACCGCCTCCCCGCGAACCTCCTCGGCGCGAACCAGCCCGGGTACCACTACCTCGGAGCCATCGCGGCCACCCTGCAGGAGAACGAAGGCTCGCACACCGAGATGTTCTACTACGTCGACCCGACGCAGTGATCGTGCGCGCCGACGCTCCGCGAGGCTGCGAGGTCCGTGAGGCTCCCGCGTCGTGAGGCGGGCAGCCCGCTGCCCCGTCCGGAATCTCAGGACGGCAGCCATCAGACCGTGCGCTGCGGCGCACGGTGAATGGCTGCCATCCTATCCTGTACGGAACCGAAGGATGGCAGCCATCCCTCCGAACGCCGTCATGAGGAGGGCGCCCTCGTCGCTCGCGGCGCTGATCATGCGGACCTTGGCGGAGATGCCGCCCGCGAGCTCCGCGAGCTCCTCGACGATGTCCTTCTCCGCGTCGATGAGGAACGAACCCTTGCATTGCTCGCACGGAGGGTGCGTGTCCTCGAGCCGTTCGGGGTGGTCGCTTGTCGCTTCCTCCGTGCGCCCGCAGCCACTGCACTTGAGCGTGACGCGGACCCTTCGGAGGTTCTCGCTGAGGAGGAGCGTGTCGACGGCGCCGATGACGAGGGCGTTTCGGACCTGCGCCTCGCCGTAGGCGGCGAGGCCGCCGTCGGGCTTGCCGAGCTCGCGCATGAATCGCTGCATGAGGTCGCGCTCCTCGGTGATGCCGAGCTCCTTGAGGGCGCTGTGGGCGTTCGCGACGAGGTCCTTCAGGCCGTATTCGTCGGTGTAACCGGTGTCGATGGGAGCGCCCACGATCTTCTTCATGAGCTCGTGGTTCATGAACGACCCTTCGAGCCAGTACTCCTTCGTGGGGCCGGGGCCGCCTACGAGGACGCCGCGCAGCTCTCCCTTCTCCCACGCGGGGAGGAAGATCTCGGTGGCGACGGCGCCGCATTTCTGGAACCACTCTTCGGCGATGCTTTCCGTGATGCGCTCGAAGCGTCGCGCGGACTGGCCGCCCTTCGCGTGCTTGTTCGGGACCTGGGACTGCATGTTCGTGGTGACCTCGACGGCTTGGCCCTTTAGCCAGCCGATGGTGCACTCCTGCCGATCGAGGACGATGAGGCCGTAGATGTTGCGTTCGCGGAGCATCGCCTCCAGCGGCTCGAGGAAGAACGTCGAGTCGCAGTGGTACTTGCGGAGCGTGATCGGCATCGGCGGCACGAGGACGTGCTTCACCATGCGGGTCTGGTTGCCGCCGACTGCCTTGTGGCCGACGAAGACGACGAGGCCGTGGTCGCCGGGGTCCTTGAAGTTCTTGATCGCCTGCATCGCCGACTCGAGCGCGCCCGTGACGTTCTTCATCGTCGCCTTCGACTTGATGTTGGACGCCTGGCCGTACTCGCTGCGGAGCTGCGACATCACCTCGTGGATCTGCGTCCCGGGCGGGATGTAGAGGGAGATGAGCTGCGTCGCGGTGCCGCGGATGTTGCGGAGCTCTTCGAGGGCGCGCTTGAACTCGTAGCGCGCGATGTCCGCCTGCTTCTCGGCGGTGGGTTCGGCCATGGGGTTCACGGGGCAGGGAGAACGGGCGGTCGGCGGACTCGGCGAGAACAGATGCGACCGTCCCGGGCGGGGCGGTCGCGGGGGCTAGCGGAGCCGGGCCGACGCCATCGGCCGTTGAGGGTGGCGTCCCGGCGATAAGGTTTTCGCGTCGTGCCGGCGCGCGCGCAAACTTGCCGAGAGCGGCTACGCGTCCGGGTCTGCGCAAGGAGGCGACAGAAAGCTCCATGACAGGCCAAGGTACTGGGACCGTGTCGGAG
>DATDQL010000222.1:0-7984 GCA_035292305.1 Thermoplasmatota archaeon | reverse complement strand
GTGCATCATGATTTGTCACAGGTTGGCCGCCGAAGGCGGACGACCTGTGTAGAAGCGGCACTATCGCGGCGCGCCGCCTTGCGTGTTACGCCGCCGGGCACGGCATGCTGATGTCGGCCGGGATCGGGTAGAACCGCAGCTGCGCGAGGCGCAGGCCGTTGTTGTCGTACTTCCAGAGGTAGTCCTTGTTCTCGTCCGCGAAGATGTGCTCGCGGTCGAGGTCCCCGTCGCCGTCCGAATCGTAGCAGACGGTCGTCGCCTGTGGAGTCACGTCCTGCGCAGGCGAGGAGCCGCCCACGCGCGTGATCACGACCTTCTCCGAGCTGCACCATTCCTCGACGACCAACGTGTCCGGGTTGACCTCCTGGAAGCACGTCGTGAACTGGGCGTTGCCGCCGGGCTTCGCGAGCGGGCGGATGTAGACGGAGTAGGCCGACGCGCCGTCGTTGTCGGGATCGGGGTTGGGGAGCTGGAAGGCGGCCTTCGCGTCCTTCACGCAGTCGGCATCCTTCACGAGGAACGTGCCCTCGGTGAGCATGATGCGGCACGTGCCGTAGAGGGGCACGAAGATCCGTCCACCGGTGTCCTTGCCGCCGACACCCTTGCCGACCTTCTCCTTGCCGAGGATGTTGAGGTTGTAGTGCTCGCCGCTCGGGAACCCGACGTCGGCCGAGACGGGGACGACGGCGAGGAAGGGAACGGCGACGAGCGCGAGAGCGACGAGGACAGCACGGTGGCTCATGGGACCCAGGCCTTGCAGCGGCGGACACTTGGAGGCCTATCAACCTTTTCCGGCCGAACCTCGAACGGTGCGCGCGGCGGGAACGGCTCGGGGAGGCCGATCCTCACGAGAGCGGCTTCGAATTCAGCCTTTCCTCGCGATCGCATCGGCGATGTCCGTCGGGAAGTCAGCTACGAACGCCCCGGCCTTCCGGAACGCGTCGACCTTCGACTGTGCCGTCCCCATCCCGCGGCTCACGATGGCGCCCGCGTGGCCCATGCGCTTGCCCTCGGGTGCCGCGCGGCCGGCGATGTACGTGAAGACGGGCTTCTTGACGTGACGCTTCACGTACGCGGCGGCCTCCTCCTCGGCGGTGCCTCCGATCTCCCCGACGAGCACGATCGCGTCCGTGCTCTCGTCGGCCTCGAAGACCTTGAGCGCGTCCAGGAAGTTCGTGCCGTTCACGGGGTCGCCCCCGAGGCCGAGCACGCCGCTTTGCCCGACGCCGCGCTCCGAGAGCGCGTTCACGATCTCGTACGTGAGCGTGCCGCTGCGCGAGGCGACGCCGACGCGGCCAGGGCGGAAGATCTTGTTCGGCAGGATGCCGATCTTGCAGCGCGCTCCCGGCGCAGCCATGCCCGGGCAGTTCGGTCCGAGGACGCGCGCTCCCTTGAGCCGCGCGTACCAGACGAAGTCCATCGCGTCGTGGAACGGGATGTGCTCCGTGATGACGACGACGTCGCGGATGCCCGCGTCGAGCGCCTCGAGCACGGCGTCCTTCGCGAACCGTGCGGGGACGTAGACGACGCTCGCGTTCGCGCGCGTGCCTTCGACGGCGTCCGCGACGGAGTCGAAGACCGGGACGCCTTCGACCTTCTCGCCGGCCTTTCCAGGCGTCACGCCCGCGACGACCTTCGTGCCGAAGGCGAGCATCTGCCGCGTGTGGAACTGCCCTTGGTGCCCGGTGATGCCCTGGACGACGAGGCGCGTGTCCTTGCCGATGGGGAACCCGCCATCCGCGAACGCGTCCACCCTCCGCGCGACGGCGGCCGCGGCCTGGCGCACGGGCGCGCTCCGCTGCGCCGCGCCGGCCGCGGCGCGCGCGGCCTTCGCGACGACCTTCTCCGCGCGCTTGACGGTCTTCGTGAACGTCTTGAAGGCGGCCTTGCGGGCCGTGGCGCGCCGCGCGGAGCGCGCCTTCTCCTTGGCGTCCTTGGCCCGCTTGGCGTCCTTCGCCATCAGACCACCACCTTCGCGCCGACGCGGGGCAGCGGCCGCTTCGCGACGAGGGCGGCCTCGACGTCGACCGTGAGCTTCGCGGCTTCCTGCAGCGTGTCGGTCGTGTAGAGCCCCGCCTCCTTCAGGATCGCGCGAGCCTCCTCCTCGTTGACGCCCTTGATCCGCGTGACGATGGGGAACTCGATCTTCTCCGAGTCGAGCACCATCTTCAGGCCCTTCGCGACCGTGTCCGACTTCGTGATGCCGCCGAAGAGGTTGAGGAGCATCACCGTCGGGTTCGCCTTCTTCATGAGCAGCACGCACGTGCGGACCTTCTCCGCGTCGTCCGTTCCGCCGAGGTCGAGGAAGATGCCGGGCTCGCCGCCGTAGTGCTTGATCGCATCAAGCGTCGCCATCGTGAGACCCGCGCCGTTCGCGATGATGCCGATGCGGCCTCCGAGCTGCACGAACGCGATGCCCTTCTCCTCCGCCTCGCGCTCGAGAGGCGTCTTCTCCTCGTCAGGCGCCTCGTACTCCGCGTGCCGGTACTCGGCGTCGGGGTCGAGCACGACCTTCGCGTCCGCCGCGAGGACCTTCCCGTCGGGGGTGACCGCGAGCGGGTTGATCTCGACGAGCTCGCCGTCGGAGCGGGCCCACGCCGCGTAGAGCTTCGCGAGGACATCGGCAACCTGCTTCTCCACCGCAGGCTCGAGCCCGGTGCCGCCGAGGAGGGCGCGGGCGTGGTACGACGCGAAGCCCGTCACGGGGTTCACGCGGACCTTGCGGATCTTGTCGTCCGGGACGGCCTCGATGTCCATCCCGCCCTCGGTGCTGAACATCACGAGCGGCGTGCGCGCGCTGCGGTCGAGGAGGACGGCCGCGTAGAGCTCGCGACGGAACACGAGCTTGGGGACGATGAGGATCTTGTCGACGACGAGACCCTTGATGGTCATCCCGAGCACGGCGCCGACCGCGGCGCGGGCCTCGCGTTCGCTCTCCGCGAAGCGGATGCCGCCGGCCTTGCCGCGGCCCCCGACGAGCACCTGCGCCTTGACGACGAGCGGGTACGACAGCATGCGCTGCGCGCATGCGCGCTCGAAGTCCTCCATCGAGGCACAGACGACCCCCGAGGGCGCGGGGATCCCGTGCTTGACGAGGAAGTCGCGGCCTTGGTACTCGTAGAGCTTCATCGATCGTCCCCGCTCGTCCCTCGCTCGGAACGCGCGCGGGAAGGGGAGGGCCCGTTTTAACCGTTCGCTGTGCCCGCGGGCGAAGGATGACGGATGACGGGCCGAAGGATGCAGGGGACGGGTCGAAGGAGGACGGACGAAGGGGACGTGTCGACGGAGGACGGACGAAGGGGACGGGTCGAGGAGCAACGGGCCCGGGTGCCTCGCCCGTCCCTCCTTCCCTGGACCCCTCCGGCCGCCGACCCTTCCCCTCATCCTTCGACCTGCACCCCTCATCCTCGGCCCTTCGTCAAGGCCGTATCTGCGTCCCGATCTCCACGACGCGTTCGGGCGGGATGCGGAAGTACTTCGGCACCGGCTCCGCGTTCTGCGCCATCGCGGCGAAGAGCTTCGCGCGCCAAAGCGGCATCCCCTTCGCGCCGTGCGCGGTCACGATGCGTTCGCGTCCGAGGAAGAACGTCGTCTGCTCGGGGTCGACCCGGAATCCGCGCGTCCCCGCGAGCTCCATGATCTCCGGCACGCTCGGCTCCTCCATGAACCCGTAGTGCGCGACGACGCGGTGGAACCCGTCGCCGAGCTCCGTGTACTCGAGCCGCTCGGCGGGTCGCACGCGCGCGACCTCCTCGGGCACGATGGTGAGGAGGAGGATACGCTCGTGCATGACGTTCGTGTGCTTGTGCAGGTGCCGCAGCGCGAGCGGCGTGGCGGCCGGCGCGCCCGTGAGGAACACGGCTGTGCCGGGGGCGCGAAGCGGCGGGTTGCGGCGCGCCTGCTCGAGGAACTCCGTGAGCGGGACCTGCATCTCGCGCAGGCGCTGCCCGAGGAGGCGCCGGCCACGGCGCCAGGTCGCCATGATCGTGAAGCCGACAAGGGCGACGACGAGGGGGAACCAGCCGCCGTGCGGGATCTTGGGCACCATCGCGGACCAGAACGCGAGGTCGATGGTCAGGAACACGAGGCCGAAGAGGGCGACCTTCCACCAAGCCCAGAGCCAGCTCTCGCGGACGAAGGCGAGGAACAGGAGCGAGGTGATGACCATGTCGGAGGTCACGGCGACGCCGTACGCGGCGGCGAGCGCGCTCGACGTCTTGAATTCGAGGACGAGCCAGATCGTCGCGACCGCGAGGACCACGTTCACCGCGGGCAGGTAGATCTGGCCGCGCTCCGTGGCGGACGTGTGCTCGATGCGCAGGCGCGGCAGGTAGCCGAGGTGCACGGCCTGCATCGTGATCGAGAACGCGCCGGAGATGACCGCCTGCGAGGCGACGATGGTCGCGGCGGTCGAGATCGCGACGAGCGGGAGAAGGCCCCACTCGGGCGCGAGGAGGTAGAAGGGGCTCGAGATGGCTTCCGGGTGGGCGAGGAGGAGCGCACCCTGGCCGAAGTAGTTGAGGAGGAGCGCAGGGAGGACGAGCGTGAACCACGCGAGGCGGATGGGCCGCGAGCCGAAATGGCCCATGTCGGCGTAGAGCGCCTCGCTGCCGGTCACGACGAGGAAGACGGCCCCGAGCGCGAGGAACCCGAGGAGCCGGTTCTCGACGAAGAACCGCGCGGCATGGACCGGGCTCACGGCCGTGAGCACGTCTGGAGCGAGGAGGATCCCGCGCACGCCGAGCACGGCGAGGGTGGCGAACCAGACGAGCGTCACGGGCCCGAACAGCGAGCCGACCCGCGCCGTGCCGTGCCGCTGGACGAGGAAGATGGCCGTGAGGATCCCGACCGTCACCGGCAGCACGAAGTGCGAGAACGAAGGCGCCGCGACGGCGATGCCTTCGACCGCGCTCAGCACCGAGATCGCCGGGGTGATCATCCCGTCGCCGATGAGCAGCGCCGCGCCGAAGATCCCGAGGAGCACGAGCACGTACTTCCCGCGGCTGAGCTTCACGCCCACGCCACGATGCTCCGGGTGGACGAGGGCCATGAGCGCTAGGATGCCACCCTCGCCGCGGTTGTCCGCGCGCAGGACGAAGAGCAGGTACTTCACGGAGACGACGAGGATGAGCGCCCAGAAGACGATCGACAGGATCCCGAGGATGTTGTCGCGCGTGAGCGCCAGCGAACGGAACGATTCGCGGATCGCATAGAGCGGGCTCGTTCCGATGTCGCCGTAGACGACCCCGAGCGCGGCGAGCGAGAGGATCGCGGTGGACGCGCGCTTCGGAGAGGTTCCCCCCTCGGCGGCCGGCACGGCTCGCCATCAGCTTCCGTGAGATAGCCTTTCCGAAGCGGCCCGTGGTCAGGCCGAGCGCCCGACGGCTGCGGCAGGCGTCGGCGGTGTCGCACCCGCGAGCGTGGCCAGCGAAGGTCGGCCGGAATGACCTCCTCGAAGAGACCAAGCGACGAAGAGACGAAGGTGCCGGGAAATGTCCCTCGTCGTCTTCGTCGCCTTGGCTCTTCGGCCTTGGCTCGAAACTCCGAAGTCCCGAGGGGGCGAACAAGGCGCGACCTCCGATCCTTCGTTCCTCCGTTCCTCCGGGTGAAACTGGCGGGAGGCAACGGACCGGTTGGCGCCCGCCAGGAAAACCCGGAGGAACGGAGGCTCGGAGCGACGGAGTTTCGAGCCGACGCCTCTTTGTCTCTTCCCCTCTTCAGTCAACTCATCCCGGTCGAACGATCGCGTCGGCTCGCGGGGAGTCGTTCAGCTTCTCCTGACGATGAGCGTCAGCACGTCCTTGTCCTTCAGCAAGTGATCCACGCCCACGATCTGGTTCGCGAACTTCGCGCTCGGCCCGCTCACGATCGCGTACCGGAACTTCTTGCGCATGTCGCGGTGCAGGACGTCGCACACCATGCCGATGCTCGAACCGCCCTTGACGACGAGCGGCTCCTCCATGTCCGCATCCGCGCCCTGAGGCTTCATGAACACGCGGATGAACCGCAGCTCGTCGTAGACCGCGTCCTTCAGCTTCTCCATGTTGAAGCCCTTCGAAGCCGCGATGGGCACGACGGTCCAGCCGCGGTCGTTGAACATGCGGATCGCCTTCTTCACGTAGTCGGGGTCCTGCGTGTCGACCTTGTTCAGCGCGACGAGGCCCTGGATGTACACGCGGTTCCCCGTGAGCACGTCCACGAGCTCGTCGATCGTCGCGTCCTGGCGGATGACGACGTCCGCGTTCACGATCCCGTACTCCTTCACCATCTCCTTGACGAGATCCTCGTCGAGGCCCTTCGTCTGCTTCGTCGTGAAGTTGACCGTGATGCCGCCGCGCATGCGGCTCTTGTAGACCTTGATGTCCGCGGGGGCGCGGTTGAGCCGGATGTTCGCGTCGTACAGCTCGTCCACGATGACGAAGATCTGCTCAGGGTTCAGCGCGTCCGCGATGAGGAGCACGAGGTCGCACGAGCGCACGACGGCCAGGACCTCGCGGCCGCGTCCCTTCCCCTTCGCGGCGCCGCGGATGAGCCCGGGCAGATCGAGGATCTGGATGTCGGCGTGCTTGTGGTGGAGCATGCCGGGGATGCAGGTCAGCGTCGTGAAGGCGTACGAGGCGACCTCGCTCGTCGTCGTCCCGGTCACCTTGTTCAGGATGGTGGACTTCCCGACGCTCGGGAAGCCGACGAGCGCGACGGACGCGTTGCCGGACTTCTTGACGTCGTAACCGCCCTGGCCGCCCCCGCCGCTCGCGGCGCGCTTCTCTTTCTCCTCACGCAGGCGCGCGAGCTTCGCCTTGAGCTTCCCGATGTGGCCCTGCGTGGCCTTGTTGTACTGGGTCTTCGCCAGCTCCTCCTCGATGGAGGTGATCTGCTCCTCGACGGTCATCGGGTGTGGCGACGGACGGGGGGAGCGGCTACATGAAGGCTTCCCTGGCGAAGCGCAGGGTGTTCCCGTCCGGGTCTGATGCAAAGGTCGGGGCGCGCCGCGTCGCCGCGGCCCGCGAAACGCCGTTCGAGGCCGGGCCGCGCGCAGAACGCTCGCGCGTTCACCGGACCGTGCGAGCCGCGAGGATCGACGGACTTTCGTGCGCTCCGCCCCCTCCGTGCGTTCCGGGTCTTGTCCTTCGTCCGACGCACCAGCGCCCTCAAGCGCCGCGTGACGAGCGTCCGCGCCAAGTGAGTCCCATGATGGCCTCGAAGGAAGACGCGCTCGCGCTGGATTCGCGGCGGCTCATCTACGAGTACATCAAGGAGACGCCCGGGGCGCACCTGCGCAAGGTGCACCGCGGCGCCGCGTTGCCGTTCGGCCAGGTCCTGTACCATCTCGCGTACCTCGAGCGCCACGGCCTCATCGTCGTCAGGAAGGACGGGAAGTTCAACCGCTACTTCGTGAAGAACCTCTTCCGCAAGGAGGAGAAGGACATGCTCGCGATCGTGCGCCACGACGTGCCGCGCCGCCTCGCGATCCTCCTGATGTTCACGCCGCGGCTCACGCACAAGGACATGCTCGCGTACGTCGACGTCTCGCCGAGCACGCTCTCGTTCCACCTCCAGAAGATGATCGAATCTGGCGTCCTGGCGAAGGAGACCCTCGGCCGCGAGAGCTTCTATTGGGTCGCGGACGAGCGCACGTGCGCGAAGGTCCTCATCCTGCACCGCGAGTCGTTCGACAGCGAGGTCGTGGACCGATTCGCCGACGTGTGGCTGTCGATGAACTTCCTCGCGCGCACGGAGCGCGAGAAGTCCGCCGACGAGG
Organism: Thermoplasmatota archaeon; assembly: GCA_035292305.1. GTDB lineage: Archaea > Thermoplasmatota > SW-10-69-26 > JACQPN01 > JAJPHT01 > DATDQL01. The sequence goes on along the minus strand of DATDQL010000222.1, from coordinate 225 downwards.
ACCCCGTCCTCCGTCAGCGCGCCGCCGGATCGACGCTGCTCCACCGCGTGCTCGGGCACAAGGAGCCGTCGCCGGCCGAGGCGGCGTGAGACGCCGCTCGGCGGTACGCGCACGGTTCCGATCGTGAGGCGTCGCGCACTACGAGCCTATCCCGAAACGCGGGTGCCGTTTTGGCCGATTCGGGCGCGGGTGGATGCAAGGAGGCGAGGCGAAGGCGTGGCACCA